>NZ_JAZGQK010000023.1:0-185175 GCF_036422035.1 Plantactinospora sonchi | reverse complement strand
CCGGGGGCTGCGGGCCGGGGGGGGGGCGGGCCCCCCCCGCGCGGGCCCCCCCCCCGGGCGACCGCCGTCAGCGGCGGCCCAGGACCTCGGCTATCCGGATGAACCCGTCGGTGCCGTGGCCGAGCCCGATCGCGCGCCGGGCCAAACCCTCGGCCGCCCGCATCACTCCCGCGTCGATGCCGTGTGCCTCGGACACCTGGACGACATGCGCCATCGACGACACCGCCGACGTGAGCGGGTTGCCCTCGCCGGAGAAAGCGCCGCTGTCCAGTTCCGCCGCCGACCCCTCGAAGATCGGTGGCAGGATCGCCCCGATCCCCTTGGCGAAGGGTGCCAACTCCCGGGCGGTGACACCCTCCGCCCGGGCCACCGACAGCGCGTGCGCGTAACCCGCCATCGCGGTCCAGAAGATGTCGAGCAGCGCGATGTCGTACGCGGCCGCGCGGCCGATCTCCTCGCCGAGGTAGGTCTGGGTTCCGCCCAGCGCGTCCAGCGTTGACCGGTGCTCCTCGTACGGTTCCTTCGGGCCACTGTGGATGAACACCGCGTGCGGCGTACCGATGGTGGTGGTCGGCGTCATGATCGCACCGTCCAGGTACCGGATCCCGTGTTCCGCCGCCCACACCGCGGTGTCCCGGGCCCGGTCCGGCGTGTCGGCGGTCAGGTTCACCACCGTGCGTCCGTTGAGCGCGTCGGTAACGGCCGGTTGGCGCAGGATGGCGTCGCTGGCGTCGTAGTTGACCACACAGACGACGGTCAACCGGCTCGCTTCGACCGCCTCCGCTGCCGTCCGGGCGCCGATCGCGCCCCGCTCGACCAGTTCCCGGTCCCGGCCGGGAGTTCGGTTCCAGACCGTGGTCGGCAGGCCGCCGGCCAGGAACGCGCCGGCGAGGGAGCGCCCCATCGGGCCCAGGCCGAGCACCGTGACGGCGGACCTGTCAGCGTACGGAGACATACTCAACTCCTGTAGGGGTGTCGACGGACGACGGTGGATGGACACGAAGATGACGCGCAGTCGGGCCCAGGACATGAACGTCTGCGGGGTGACCGCCGCGATCGCCGTGATCGACGGCAAGTGGAAGACAGTGCTGCTCTGGCTGCTCGAAGCCGGCCCGCACCGCCCCGGCGAGCTGCGTCGGCGGCTGCCGGGGCTCAGCGAGAAGGTCCTGACTCAGGCACTCCGGGAGATGGAGAGCGACGGACTGGTACGCCGAGAGGTGCACGACGTACTGCCGCTGAAGACGGTGTACTCGCTGACCACGTTCGGCCGTGAGCTCTCCGAGGCGCTGGCCCCGCTCGCCGACTGGGGACATCGACGTCTGGAGAAGCTTGCCCAGGCCCAGGCCCAGCCTTCCTGAGTCATCGTCCGCCTCCCCGTACCGTCCGGATCTGCCGGCCTCGCGCCGCCCACCACCACTGTCGTCGCAGGGGCGGCCGGCGGACAAGTACCCACAAAAAGGTGGGTACCGGGGGTGACGTGGGTGACCGGGTGGCCGCGGTGCACCGCCCTACCGCACCCGGGCCGCTGAGGCCCGGGCACGGCACGGTGCTGCGCGATCAGCTCCAGGTCATGTCGATCTGGCGCTCGAAGGTGACGTAGCCGGCCCGGGCGAAGGCCTTCGCCATCGGTACGTTGCCGACGTCGGTCGCCGCCCGGACCCGTGGTACGCCCTGGTCGGCGAGCAGCCGGGTGCCGGCGGCCAGCACCTCGTCGATGTAACCGTGCCCACGGTGCGCCGGCACCACCCCGATGTACGCGATGACCGGGTTGTAGCCGTTGTGCGCCGGGATGACAAAACCGATCGGCTCACCGTCCGGCAGGGTCGCGATCCGCCACCACTCGGCAGGGCTGGGATAGCGCAGGAGTTCGGTCTGGTACTGCTCCTCGGCGGCCTGGCGGGCGGTCATCCGGGTCAGCTCGTCGCGGCTGTGCGCGTCGAGGCTGCCGTCCAGCACCAGGGTCATCAGGTCGACGAGTTCCCCGGGTTCCCGGACCGGCCGGAAGGTGAGTCGGCCCGTCGGCGCGGGAATCGGGGTGCCGGGACGCCACTCCAGGCGCAGCCGCTCGACGAAGAGTGTGGCGCCGGTCCGCTCCAGGACCTCCATCCGGTCCTGGACGGCCCGACGGGTGTCGTCGTGGTCGCGCCAGTCCGGCGGGATGAAACGGGTGTATTCCGGTGGTGTCGCCCCGTCGGCCACGACGGTGGGCAGCGCCGCCGCGAGCAGCCGTACGCCGTCGTCGGTGCTGTCGGCGATGTCGAGGATGTCCATCACCAGCGGGTGCTCGTCGCCGGGGCGGGACCACCAGGCGGCCCGGGCCACGACACGGTCGCCGCGCAGGGCGAGCCAGAGCCATTCCGGGCGACGTCGACCCTCAGCCAGGTCGTTGGCGACTTCCTTGTTGAGGACGTACGGCAGGCTGTTGAACAGTTCCAGCTCGTCGGGCCCGCTGATCGGGCGCAGGGTCAGGTCGGTGTGGTGCAGAGTCGTCAAGGCATTCTCCGGAGGAGGGCGCCCTGTCCGCGCCGGGTTCAGCGTTCCTGGCTGCCCCGGGAGGACGTGAGCGCGGTGTGCGTGGCATACATGGCCCAGTCCTCCTTTCTTGTTCGGCTGTCCTGGTCGGTACGGCGGTAAGTTCTACCTGGCGGAATTGTCCGCGCGCAAGCGATTAACCGGCCGTGCTCGGCTCAGTTCCCCCGCAGGCGGAATTCGTTGCCGTCGGGGTCGGCCAGCACGACGGTGCCGTCCGCACCGGCATCGAGCCGGGTGGCGCCGAGGGAGACCAGCCGGTCGACCGCGGCCTGCTGGTCGCCGTCGGCCGGGGCCAGCTCGAAGCGCTGCCGGGTCCGCAACTCTTTCGGGGCCAGGGGCGGGCCGCCCCACGCGACCTTCGTGCCGCCGTGCGGTGACTGGATCGCCGTCTCCTGGTCCTGGTCCCAGACCAGCGGCCAGCCCAGCGCCTCGCTCCAGAAGAGGCCGACCTCCCGGCTGCCGTCGCAGGTGATCTCCCCGAGGAAGCCGCACCCGGCGAGGTAGTTGTTGCCGGCCTCGATCACGCAGAATTCGTTGCCCTCGGGATCGGCCAGGACGATGTGCTCCTCTTCGGGCAGCTGCCCGACGTCGAGGTGGTTCGCGCCGAGGCCGAGTGCCTTCGCCACCGTGTGCTGCTGGTCGGTGGGGCCGGCGCTGGTCAGGTGAAGGTGCATCGGGTTCGGCCCCGGCTTCTCCGTGGGGCTCGGCGCGAACCGGAGGCCGAGCTGGGCGTCATCGCCGGGCAGGAGGAGACCGCCGCCGTCCTCGACGGCCTCCCGGTCGAGCAGGCCGGCCCAGAACTGCGCCAGGCGGGCCGGATCGTGCGCATCGAAGGTCACTGCCAGCAGTCGCGAGAGCATCAGCCGACAGTAGATACGGGCAGGGAGGACAACAACGTGTTTTACCGCGCCGGCCGGTCGGGCCCTGACCTTCGACCCGACCGCCTGGCGGTCCTTCGTACGCGCTGTCAGAGCCCGGTGGCCGCTACCGGATCCTGCTGTTGGTCAGCTGCTCGCTCAGCTGCCACAGGCGGTCGGCGAGCCGCGGGTCGACGGCGTAGGACATCACTCCGACGGCTGTCTCCACCCGACCTGTCATCACGTCGATGGTCTCGTCCGGCACGGTGAGCAGCGGCGAGACCTCGTTGTTCTCGCAGTAGACGCCGCCCACGCCGTCGAGTTGCGGGGCGGTCGCGCACCAGACGATGGTCGACGCCCCCTGCTCGGGGGTCTTGCGGCCCGACTCCGGGTCGACGACTCGGTTGCCGTGCTCGTCGACGAGGTTGTTCGTCAACAGGTACTCCGGAGTGGTCCACGGGCTCAGGTTCGTACCGATGATGAGGCCCGGGTGCAGGGAGAAGCCGCGGATGCCCTCGGCTTCGCCGCGCTGGTCCACCCCGACCGCGAACAGGATGTTGGCGGTCTTCGACTGGCCGTAGCCCAGCCATCCGTCGTACTCGCGTCGCTCGAAGTTCGGGTCGTCGAAGACCACGGGCGAGAGGTTGTGTGCCCAGGCCGAGACCGTGACCACCCGTGCGCCCCCGGCCTGGCGCAGGGCGGGCCAGAGCCGTGTGGTGAGTTGGAAGTGCCCCAGGTGGTTCGTCGCGAACTGCGCCTCGTACCCGCGAGCGTCCCGGGTCAGCGGCACGTTCTGGATCCCCGCACTGTTGACCAGGATGTGCAGCGGCCGTCCGGTGGCGAGGAACCGGACGGCGAACGCGTCGATCGAGGCCGGATCCATCAGGTCCAACTCGTCGACTTCCACGCCGTCGATCCCGGCGAGCAGGGCGCGGGCGCGGTCCGGGTTGCGTGCCGGGACGACAACGGTCGCGCCGGCAGAGCGCAGGGCACGGGTGGTCTCCAGGCCGAGGCCGGAGTGGCCGCCCGTGACGATCACGGTCCTGCCCGACAGATCGATTCCCCTGATGACGTCGGCGGTGGTGGCCGCGGCGCCGAAGCCGGAGCCGATCGGTTGTTGTGGACTGGGCATGGCAGATTTCTCCTTGCCGGAAGAGGTGCTGCGGACCCGTCCGGCACGCGCCTCCCGGGCGACGCGGACGCGCTCGTCCGCTGTCTGTTCGGCGTGGCTCGCCGTGGTCGCCCGGTTGGCGACGTCCGGTACCGCGTTCTCGAGTGCGGTCCGCAGGTGAGTGGGTGTGGTTCAGGCGACTGCGGTTGACCGGCTGGTGTGTTCCCAGGCGGTGACGTCGGCGAGGAGCGCCTGGTGGTGTTCGCGTAGGCCGTCGACCGCGTCGCCGCCGAGGAGGAGCCGCAGTGGTGGGTTATTGCTGTCGAGGACTTTCAGGATGGCGGCGGCGCCCTTTGCCGGGTCGTTCGGTTCGGCGTTGGAGAGTTGGTCGGTGAACCGGCGGGTCGCGCCGGCGGTGTCCCGGTAGGCGGCCATCTCCGCGGTGACGTGCTTGTTGGTGTTGAATTCGGTACGGAAGGCGCCGGGTTCCACGATCAGCACCCGTACGCCGAGTGGTGCGAGTTCGGTCGCCAGCGTTTCGGAAAGTCCTTCCAGGGCCCATTTCGCGGCGTGGTAGGCGCCGAAGCCCGGGTACGTCTTCTGTCCGCCGAGCGAGCTCATCTGCACGATTGTTCCGCTGCCCTGTTCACGCATCAGCGGTACGACGGCTTTGGTGACCTCGGCGGCGCCGAAGAAGACCACTTCCATCTGTTGGCGTAGTTCGGCCATGGAGAATTCCTCGACGGCGCCGAGGACCAGTGAGCCGGCGTTGTTGACCAGGACGTCGATGCGGCCGTAGACCGCCAGCGTGGCTCGTACGGCGGCGTCGATCGAGGTGGGGTCGGTGACGTCGAGGGCCACCGTGCTGATCTTTCCCGCGCCCTGTCGGGCGAGCTCGGTCAGGGTTTCCGGCTTCCGGGCGGTGGCCATCACCCGGTCGCCGGCGGCGACCGCGGCCAGTGCCAGTTCCCGGCCGAAACCGGAGGAACATCCGGTGATCAGCCAGACCCGGCCCGGTGTGTTGTTCTGCATTCGTCCGCTCCCGTTGGTGTTCGTCGTGGGCAGGTTCGATGGTGCTGGCGGCTGGTCGGCCGCGGCCAACACCGGTTACCTGCCACGGCGGCAGTCTCGGCCTGTGACCCCTGATCCTCGGCAGCCCAGGTACCTCGTCGCCGTCGCTGAGGAGTCGAGGTCCACCCGGGCGGCCGGCCGATTCATGATCACGCGGCAGTCGCGGTCACCGCAGATTCCCGGACCGCACCAGTGACCGGAATTCCGGGGATTCCTCGCATCGGAACCAGGGCCACAGGCCGTGGCTGGTGCCGTGCCAGGTGATTGGTGTTGGCCGGTTCCGACGGGCCCGGGCCAGTATCGTCCCTGACAATGCACCAGGGGCCATCGTCCCGTTGAGCACAAGGAACCACCATGAGCGATTTCGAACCGTTTCCCGAACAGGTGGCAGATCGGCTGGCAATTCGCGAACTGGTCGACGCCTACGCCCGATTGGCGGACCGACGCGACGCCCAGGGACAGGCGGCACTGTTCACCGACGACGCCCACGTCGCGGTGTACGACGGCGAGCCCGACACGACCGAGCCGGCGCAGACCCTCACCGGTCGGAGCGAGCTGGTCGCCGCCTTCGGCTCCCTGCGGAACTACGACAAGACGACGCACCTCAACGGCCAGAGCACGCTGACCGTCGACGGCGACCGCGCCACCGGGGAAACCTACTGTCTGGCGCACCACCTCTGGACCGAGGAGGGGCAGCGCACGCTCATGGTCATGTCGATCCGGTACCACGACACCTTCGTCCGGCGGGGCGGTCGATGGTTCTTCGCCGAGCGCCGACTCATCACCGACTGGGTCGACCGTCGGCCTTCGCCCGCCTGAGGGCGATCCAGGGCGGGCGCGGGTCGGCCGCGTCCCAGCAGGCCGGGCCGTCGTCGGTGCCGGTGCCGAATCGGTTCAGGGCAGGATCTCGACGTACCCGTCGGTCCCGTGCACCCGGATCCGTTGCCCGTCCCGGATGAGCCTGGTGGCGTCCACCACACCGACGACGGCCGGCAGGCCGTACTCCCGGGCGATCACCGCGCCATGGGTCATCTGGCCGCCCACCTCCGTCACCAGGCCCGTGATCGCCACGAACAGCGGTGACCAGCTGGGATCGGTGTAGGCCGTGACCAGGATGTCGCCGGGCTCGAGATCGGCCTGCGACAGGTCGAGGATGACCCGGGCCCTGCCCTCGACGGTTCCGGCGGACACCGGTAGACCGATCAGGGAACCGGCCGGCACGTCGTCACGCCGGTACGCCCCGGTGACGGACTCGCCGTCGGAGGTGAGAACCCGGGGCGGCGTGAGCGTACGGTACGTCCGGAACTCGTCCTTACGCCGCGCGATGAGCTGGTCGTCCGCCCGCGCGGTCCGTACGACGTCGTGCAGCTCCTGGAAGGTGAGGTAGAAGACGTCCTCCCGCTCACCGATCACGTTGGCCCGCACCAGGCGTTCGGCCTCTTCCAGCAGGGCCTGCTTGTAGACGAGGTAGCGGCTGACGATGCCGTACTTCGGGTACTCCCGGTAGCCGATGAAGGTCCGGACCCGGTCGATCATCCGCGCGGCCTCTTCGGCTTTCCGCTCCCCGTCCGGCAGGGCCCGCAGGCGGGTCAGCACATCCTGCCGCTTCCGCTCCGCCTCCTGCCGCCCCTGTTCGAAGCGCCGCTCGCCGGCCCCCGGCTCGAAGAGCCTGATGTTGTCGAGGATGAGAGGTACGAGGGTGCTGGGGCGTTCGCTCCAACGCGGCCTCGTGATGTCGATCTCGCCCACGCAGCGCATGCCGTACCGGTCGAGGTAGGCCTCGATGGCGTCGCGCGCCTCCGTCCCGCCCGCCAGCTTCGGCAACTCGTCCAGGAAGCCCTCGTCCTCGACGCCCTGCAGGAACGCCACCACCTCCGGATACGGACGGATCACGTCCGCGACGTCGAGCAGCGCCAGTCCCATCTCCGACGTGACGTTGCCGGGAGCGGACAGCGTGAGGGTGTCGGCCGCGTTCTTCTCGCCCAGCCACTCCGCCAGCCGGTCGTTGAGCCACCAGGTGGCCTCCATCCCCGCCATGATCGCCTGCATGCTCAACGGGTCAGCGAGGACCCGCTTGTGCTCCTCGAACGACGTCAGCAGGAAGTCGAACAGTGCCGGTCCGGTCAACGTCGAGATGTCACGCCGCAGGGCGGCGACGGACGCCTGGCTGCGTTCGACCAACTCGGTGACGATGGCCGGATCGTTCTCGATCGGGCTGGACGCGCCGCCGACCGGTGGCCCGCCGGGACCCGTGTCCGGCAGCGTCGGGACGAAGTCGCCGCGGTCGAGGACGGTCTGCAGCGCGTCCCTGGTCAACGGATCGGACCTTCCCGCCATCTCCAGCAGGCCGGCACGGCTCGCCGGCGAGGCCAGACGTCGGGTGACATCGACGAACAGCCGCCCGCCGGCCTCGTGCATCGGCGCCATGGCCGTCAGCTGCCAGACGGACACCCCCAGGGGCTTCATCGGGTCGGTCATCATCTGCTGGTGACCAACGGAGAGGTAGACGTGATTCTCCTGGTCGTCGGTCCGGGGGACGGGAAACAGCGTGGTGATCGGCCGGCTCTGGACGATCTGGAAGTCGTCGTCGACCAGGCACCATTCGATGTCCTGCGGGCGGCCGAAGTGTGCCTCGATCCGCCGGCCGAGCCGTACGAGCCGTACGACCTGCGCATCGGTCAGCGCCGGCTGGTCCCGCCGCCGCGGGTCGACCGCCACCTCCCGCGTACCGCCGGCCGGAAGGGCGTACACGGCACGCCGTTTGGCGGCGACCACCTTGGCGACGACCTCACCGTCGCGCACCTTGTAGACGTCCGGGTTCACCAGGCCGGAGACCAGCGCCTCGCCGAGCCCGAAGCTGGCGTCGACGCTGGCGACCTTCCGATTTCCCGTGACGGGGTCGGCGGTGAACAGGATGCCGGCCGCCTGCGGGAAGACCATCTGCTGCACGACCACGGCCATCTGCACCGTACGGTGGTCGACGCCGTTGCGCTGGCGGTAGGTCACGGCCCGCTCGGTGAACAGCGAGGCCCAGCAGCGGCTGACCTGCCGCAGGATCGCCGCAGACCCCACCACGTTCAGGTACGTGTCCTGCTGGCCGGCGAACGAGGCCGTCGGCAGGTCCTCTGCCGTCGCGCTGGATCGGACGGCGTAGGCGGTGTGCTCGCCGAACCGGGCGAGCGCGCGGGTGATCGCCGCCGCGAGCTCGTCCGGGATGACGATCTCTTCGATGGTCCGGCGGATCTCCGCGCTGAGCGCGCCGACCGCCTCCCGGTCGGCCGGGTGCAGGCGCGCCAGCTGGTCGAGCCGATCGTCGATCGACGGCGCCTCCGCCATGATCCGCCGGAAGGCGTCCGTCGTCACGCAGAACCCGGCCGGCACCTGGATGCCGTCGATTCGCGACAGCCCGCCCAGGTGCGCGCCCTTGCCACCGACGACCGGGACCCGCGTCTCGTCGACCTCTCGGAGATCCCACACGTACTGCTCGATCACTGCGACACCTCCCCGGCGGCCGTGTTCTGTCGCACCGCACCGGCCGACCGGACGACCGGCGGTGTTGGCTCTGTCGCGAACCTCGGTCCCACCACCGGTGCGACGTCACCGCGTCCGCCGTACCTCGACAACAACACCCGCACGTCGTGCCCCCGTTTCCGCAGGTTGTGGCCTCGGCCGACGATTCTGCGCCACGACCCGGGTCTTGCCGCAAGCCCCCCGGTGCGCTATATGTTAGAAGTGGCGAGGAGAGGATCTCCTTGCCTTCGTCTTTGTCGCCCCTGCTCCTGTCACGCCGGGTCCGCGGCCCGCAGCCGGGGCCACCGCTGCTCGGTCCAGGCCCGCAACAGCCACTCCATCGGTCCGTACCGGAACCGGGCCATCCAGGCCGCGCTGACGGCGAGCTGCACACAGTAGATCGCGACCGCGATGAGTACGACGACCGCGGGCGCGACGGCACCGGCGAGGCCCAGCCCGACGCCGGTGAAGACCAGCACGCAGAGCAGCGACTGACCCAGGTAGTTCGACAGGGACATCCGTCCGGCCGGCGCGAGTACGGCGACGACCCGCCGCCCCCGGTCGGTCTGGAAGAACTGGAGCAGGGTGGCGGCGTACGCGGCCGCGAGCAGCGGCGCGGTGAGCACACCCGCCGTCAGCCCGGTCAGGTTGGCGGTGCCGCCGCCCGAGGCGAAAACCACCCCACCGGCCAGGCCGACCGGATAGCCGAGCTGCTGCACCCGGCGCAGGAGCTGCCGGTTTCCGGCGATGTCGGTGAGCAGCCGGCGCCGCCCGGCTGCGTAACCGAAGAGGAAGGCCGAGAGGGCGAGCGGGCCCTGCACGACGAGCGCGCCGAACATCGCCGGCAGCTGGCGTACGTGCTCGGTGATCAGCGAGCCGAGCCCGCCCTGTAGCGCCTCGGTGGACCGCTGCCCCGCCGCGAGTGCCGTCGCCGGATCGGTGACCAGATGGATCCCGCCCGTGGCGGCGAGCGCGAGGATGAAGCCGATCCCGCCGGTCAGCAGTACGGCGACGCGCAGCGCGGTCCCGACGCCGACCTTCCGCATGGCGAGCAGGACCAGACCGAGCAGTGCGTACGTGGTCAGGATGTCGCCCTGGAACAGCAGCACCGCGTGCAGGACGCCGATCACGAATAGCCCGGCCAGCCGTCGCCGGAACCGTGGGGCGGGATCGACGCCGCGCCGCGCGGCGGAATCGAGCTGGAGCGTGAAGCTGTAACCGAACAGAAAGGAGAAGAGCAGGTACGCCTTCATCGCGAGGAGCAGCTCGACCAGCCACCGGACCGCCTGGTCGCCCCACGAGTCGTGCGCGGGGTCCGGAACCAGATGGAAGGAATAGCCGGAGGCGAAGAAGGCGATGTTGACGACCAGGATGAAGAGCAGCGCCACGGCGCGCAACGCGTCGACGTCGATGATCCGGGGGAGCGTCCCGGGCGACGCTCGATCCTTGACGGGCGGGTCCTCGATGGAGAAATTCACGCGACTACCTCCGGAACGGGCAGGAATCGTGGTCGATGGCTTTCCTGCGACCCTATGAAGCGGGTCTGTCCGGATGACAGCCGGTGAGCGGGAGGATCCTCGATGGGGTAGGCCCTACCGCAGGGCTCTCGCCAGGTAGTCGTATGCTCGTTTCGGGTGACCGGGACGCTGAAACCACGGTGAAATTGCCGCGATCCGGCCCGACGGCACAGTCGTGGCATGACGAACATCCCGACCGAGCCGGCGATAGCTGTCACCGGCCTGCGCAGGGCGTACGGCAGCCAGACGGTGCTCAACGGCATCGACCTGCAGGTGCCCGAGGGCATCACCTTCTCGCTGCTCGGCGCCAACGGGGCCGGCAAGACGAGGAACCACACAGGGATCCCAGATGAGACCAGGCGGAGCAGGCTGGTCGCGGTGTTGCGTAGGGTGGCCGGGTCGCGGGGTGTGTTGCCTTCTCGTCCTGCGGTGGGCCGGCGGTCAGAGACGAATGTCGAGAAGAAGTGGCACGGGTACCTCGCCCTCGAGTACCTCGGCCAGCACCGCTTTGTGTTCGGCGTCGATCGGGAACGGCGATTCCTGGAAGGCCCGCACCGCCGCGTCGTAGTCGGCCGACTCCACGACATAGACGAACACCGGTCCGTCTGCCGTTTCGAGAATGAAACCCTGTTCGTGGGTGACGCCTTCGTTGACGAACGTCTCCCGGATCTCGTCGGCCCGACGCATGCCCTCGGCGAGCCATGCCTTGAGCTGGTCAACCTTGCCCGGCCTGATCCGCGACACCTTGATCTTAATCATCGACATCCCCCTGTGCTACGCGTGCGTCGTACCGGATCCGGGCGTGCGTCGGGACAGTTTGCCGAAGCGCCCGGCTTCGCCTCGGCCAGGGTAGATCACTTCCATTGACCGGCTCGCGGATTGTGAGACAGACCATCCCCGGAATGGGTGGTGACGAGGCGCTGCCGTCGGCGGTCCCCAATCCGCAGAGCATTTCCGCGGTCGGTCCGGGCGGCCGGGCGGGCAACGCCGGGACGGCTCGGACGCGGGGGATCGTGTCGCGCGGGACGTCGCGGATCGACCGGCGGCGATAGGGTCACGGATCGTGGTGCATCCCCCCGGCTCCGACGCCATCGGCATCCTGTCCGTCCACTTCACCGGCCTGCGACCGGTGGGCCAGACCGCCACCGCCGAGCTGTACGCGGGAACCGACCGGGCCGGTGTCCCGGTGAGCGTCGCGGTGCTGACCGGGACGGCGGCGGCTGACCAGCAGGTGCGGGCCGCGTTCCTGGCGGCGGTGGGCGGCAGCAGTTACACCCCGCACGCCGGGGACCTGCCCGTGCACGCGGCCGACCTGTCCGGGGCGCGACCGTGGGCAGCCGTGCACCAGCGACCTGGCCAACCCGGCGCGGAACGGCTGCTGGCCGGGCTGCCCGGCGGATCCGTTCCGGTACCGACGTACACCTCACCGGCGGCCGTCCCGCCCGGCGCACCCCTGGCCATACCGCCGCACGGTGCGCCGTTCGCCGTGCCGCCGTTCGCCGTACCCGCCGTTCCGGCGCCGCCAGGTGCCGGTGCGGGATGGCCGTCCGGTCCCGGCGGGCCGCCGACGTCCCGAACGTCGGCCGGGATGTCCACCGGCGTGAAGACCGCGCTGATCGCCGGTGGTGTCGCCGTGCTCCTGGTGGTCGTCGTGGGAGTGTTCGCCGTCGGCATCCTGCTCCGCGACCCGGACGGGGAGCCGGCCGCCGGGCCGACGCCAGGTCCGTCGTCAACGGGACCGGCCGGGGCGCCGGGAACGGGCGAACCCACCGTCGAGCCCGGGAAGCCCTCGCTGCGTGACGTACCGGCGGTCACGGTGCTCGGTCCGTCCTTCGGCGCCGGCGAGCCGACGTACACGATGGCGTTCCGGGACTGGCCGTTCGCGTTCCGTACACCGGGGACCTGGGGCTGTCTGAGCGGCCGCTCGGACATCCCGGACAGCACGGGCTGGGTCTGCGTCGACGAGGGCAACCCCGGCAGCCGGCAGCAGGCCAAACTGCTGTTGCGCCGGTGCGAGACCACCTGCACGGCGGCCGAGCGGAAGGCGATGAACGAGGTCTGGTTGGAGCAGCCGGACGAGGCCACGGTGGTCCGGGACCGCACCTACTACCTGGAGACCGAACGCAACAGCCAGGGCCTGTACGAGGTGGTCGCCAGCCACTTCTTCGCGGACCCGGGTGGCGGGTCGGAACACTGGCAGGTCGGCGTCTACGTCTCGTCCCCGCCGGAGAACCGCGACGACGTGTTGAAGATTCTCAACGACGTGCTGACCCAGGCCGGGTGAACCGACGACGGACCGGCTCCGGCCCGGTCAGCGGGCACGCCGCTCGGGCGGCGGTTCCCGGCGACGGGCGAGGGCGGCGTGGGCCGCGTCGAGGCGTACGGCGTCGGGCCGCTCGGAGGCGTCGCCCGATACCGCGTCCGCCCAGTCGAGCAGTTGACGCAGGTGCGGATCGGCCCCGCCGGTGGTGACCCGGGGGCTGCCCAGGACCACGTCTCCGCCGGTCCCGTCGACGGCGATCACCGTGCCCTCGGGGATGGTCCGTCCGGCCACCCGGATGGCGTCGTCGGCGACGACGAGGTCGGCGATCCCGACCACGGCGGGTTTGCCCATCGCACGGGCCACCACCGCGGCGTGACTGGTCGGGCCGCCACGCGCGGTGACGACTCCGGCGGCCGCCGCGAGCCCGTGCAGGTCGAGCGGGGAGGTTTCCGGGCGTACCAGGATCACCGGGCCGGTGGCGGCCATCCGGACCGCACGGTCGGCGGTGGTCGCGACCCGGCCGACCGCGACCCCGGGACCGGCGCCCCGACCGCGGGCGAGCAGGTCGGCCCCGTCGCCGGTGGCGAGCCGCGGCGTACGGGCGTGTCGGAGTTGTCCGGGGGAGATCCGCCGCAGTGCCTCGTCCCGCCCGATCATGCCCTGGTCGGCGAGGTTGACCGCGAGCCGGACGGCGGCGGCGCCGACGAACCGGGCCGGGCGGACCTGCAGCAGCCACAGTTCGCCGGCCTCGAAGGTGAACTCCAGGTAGCAGGCGTCGCGGTAGTGCCGCTCGACCTGGTCCATCGCCTGGCGGAGACCGGTCCACACCTCCGGCTGCCGCCCGGCGAGGTCGGCCAGGGGCCGGGTCAGGGACCGACCCGACACGACCTCCTCACCCTGCCGTCCGAAGAGGACCTCACCGAACGGGACCGGATCGCCGGTGTCCGGGTTGCGGCTGAACGCGACCCCGGTGCCGCTGTGCTGGTCGCGGTTGCCGAAGACCATCGCCTGTACGGTGACGGCGGTGCCGAGATCGTGCGGGATGTCGTGGAGCTCCCGGTAGGTTCGCGCCCGGGGCGTGTCCCAGGAACGCAGCACCGCCACCACCGCCTGCTCCAGTTGCGCGGTCGCCTCGTCGGGCACCGGCGGGCCGCCCCGGTCCGCGACGGCGGCGGCCACCGCCTCGACCGCGCGGGACAGCCGGGCCCGCTCGTCGCCCGTCTCCGCTGTCCCGGCGGTCTCCGGCAGGGCTGCCGGACGTGCCGGGTCAAGGCCGGTCGCGGCGGCGAAGCTGGTGAGCAGGCCCAGCCGCGAGTCGAGGGCCAACCGCGGATCGCCGGTCTCGGCCGCCAGCCCGGCGGTCGCCCCGGTGGTGAGGCCGACGTTGAGGACGGTGGACATCATGCCGGGCATCGACACGCCGGCGCCGGACCGGACCGAGACCACCAGCGGGCGCCCGGGTCCGCCGAAGGTACGCCCGGTGGTGCGTTCGAGGTCGGCGATCGCGGTGCCGAGTTCGGCGTCCAGTCCGTCGGGCAGTCGCCCGGCCTGCCGGAACGCCCGGTACGCCGGGGTGCCGATGACAAAACCCGGTGGTACGGGCAGCCCGAGGCGCCGCAGCAGGACAAGACCGGCTGCCTTGGCGCCGAGCACGTCGGCCGGTGCGTCGAGCTCCGCTGTCAGCGGGTGGATCCACCTCATCGCGGGATGCCGAGGGTGGCGAGCAGGTCTTCGTGCAACTGGAACCACACGGTGTGGTACGCCTCCAGGTTGTCCGTCAGGTAGTCCGGTTCGCCCGCCGCCACCCGGGCGAGGGCGTCGGCGAGCCGGACACGGTAGCGGCCGAACCGGGGCAGCGCGGTCGAGAGCTCGGCGCAGACCGCCTCGGCCCGCCGGTCGAAGGCGGCGAACCGGTCCAGCACCCGGGCGTCGTACACCCGGTCGCGGTGGTCGTTGACCGCCATGACGCCGTCGACGGTACGGGTCTGCCAGGCGGTGCAGAGGTCGAGCAGTTCCGTGTTGAGCGGCAGGAACCGGTCGTAGGTCCGGCTGACGGCGGCCCGGGTTCCGGTGGTCCTCAGCTCGTCGGCGGTTCGGGCGGCGTCGGCGTCCCGGCCGGCCCCGGTCAGCCCCCAACCACCGAAGGTGCCGGGTTCGTGCCGGACGAGCCCGACGACGGCAAGGTCGATCAGCTGCGACTCGGCGTCGGTCTCGTCGAGCCCGGTCGCCGTGGCGATCCGGTCGAGGCGGGCGAAGCCGAGGCAGCGGAGGGTGTGCAACACCAGCCACCGTTGGTCCGTGAGGTCAGTCACCGTATCAAGATACTCGCAACATCCGAATGGTTGAAACATCTGAGCGACCAGTGGTCGAGCTGCCCGCGGACCGCGCGAGAATCCGCACCAACCGCGCTGACCAGCAGCGCCGGGCCGCCGACCAGCGGCAGCACCGCCACCGAGGCGTTGTCGGACCGGTCCGTCGGGGCGTACCCGCGCGCGGCCGGTGGACCGGTGTCCGCCCAGGCGGGGTCGACCACCAGGACCGAGCCGACCACGTGGGCGCCGCCGAGCACCGCCGGTCCCGACCAGCCGGGCACCCTCGGCCCGACCGCGAGATCGTTGCGGAGCAGGGTACGGCCGCCGTACCGCAGCCTCGTGCGCAGTCGTACGTCGCCGACCGGCTCGGCGTACCGGCCGCAGACCAGCTCCTCCCGCCAGAGCAGGGCGGCACCCTCGGCACAGTCGACCTCGGTGACCGTGACGTGGTCACAACCGACCGCCCCGATCAACGGCTCGGGCAGCCAACGCAGGGCGCCACCCGCCGCGACCCGGGCGGTGATGTGCAACCGGGACTCGCCACCGGCCCTCCCGGGCAGCGCCAGTGCGGCGGCGACACTCCGTACGCAGAGCCGGGCGCCCGGACCGACGTCGATCTCCAAGGCCAGGTCGTCACCGCCGAGCGGTCCGGCCGCCCCGCCGACCAGATGCAGTTGCACCTCACCGTCGGGGCCGGTGGCCAGGGTGCGACGCGGCAGCAGGGGAGGCTCGCCCCGGACGGTCGCCAGCCGGCTGCCCCGGTGCGGGTCGGCGACGACCTCGATCCGGGCCCGGGCCCGCATCAGCCGGGCAGCTTCGCGGGGCCGCCGACCCGGGTGGCGGCCAGCAGTCCCCGGATCCACTCCGCGACCTCGGTCGCCTTCGGGTCCCCGACCAGGGAGAGGAAGACGGTCGGCAGGTCACCTCGGCGGGCGGCGGCGTCCCGGGCCATCACCGACAGGTCGGCGCCGACCAGCGGTGCGAGATCGGTCTTGTTGACCACCAGCAGGTCGGCCGAGGTGACGCCCGGGCCGCCCTTGCGCGGCACCTTGTCCCCACCGGCCACGTCGACCACGAAGATCTGCCGGTCCACCAGCCCCCGGCTGAAGGTCGCGGTCAGGTTGTCCCCACCGCTCTCCACCAGCACCAGGTCGAGTGGCCCGAGGGTCGCCTCCAACTCCTCGACCGCGTCCAGGTTCGCCGAGATGTCGTCCCGGATCGCGGTGTGCGGACAGCAGCCGGTCTCCACCGCCCGGATCCGGTCCGCCGGCAGTACGCCGTTGCGGAGCAGGAAGTCGGCGTCCTCGGTGGTGTAGATGTCATTGGTGACCACGGCGAGCCGCAGTTCGTCGGCGAGCGCCCGGCAGAGCGCGGCGACCAGCGCGGTCTTGCCGGAGCCGACCGGACCACCGATGCCGACCCGGAGCGGCCGGGTGTGGGCGGGAGTCGCCGAGGGCAACGGCGGGTGCGGGTCGACCCAGGGATCCGGATGCGAGTGCGGCACCTCGTCTCGGTGCCCGTGCGGCAGGGCCGGCCCGTGGTCGTGTGGCACGGCCGGTCCGTGGTTCTTGGGCACGGTCGGCCCGTGGTCGTGCGGTTCAGGATGCAAAGAGACGCACCTCCCAGCTCGCGTGGATCTCGGCACCGATCTCCAGCAGCGGTGCGGAGTCGGCGGGCAGCAGGTCGACCGGGTCGGCGGCCCGGGTGACCGCCTCGGCGGCGAGCCGATCGCAGTCGCCGGCCAGTGTGGCGAGCAGCGCGTGCACCGCGTACGGGTCGAGGCCGAGCAGTCGTACGGCGGCGCTGGCCGGGCCGCTGACCGCGCCGTACGCCCCGGCGACGGCGGCCTCGACCGGGGTGAGACCGGCCGCCGCCGCCACGATGCCGAGCGCGACTGGATGGTGCCGGTCCCGGTGTGCCGGATCGACCGACCAGATCGCCCGACCGGCCCGGAGCAGCGCCCGACCCTGCACCCGGGACGTCCGACGCAGCGCCGGCGACGGAGTACGGGCGTCCAGCCCGTCGTCCAACTCGTCCAGTCGCCGCCGGTGGATCGTGTCGAGGGCGGCGGCGCAGGCGGCGGCGGTGAACACGGCGCTGACCCGACCGGCGGTCTCGAGCCGGCCGCGCAGGAAACCGTCGAGTCCGGCCAGGTCGGTCAGCCGACCCCCGGTGACCGCCGCCTCCAGACCGCCGGAGTGGGCGTGGCCACCGGCCGGCAGCCGACCGTCGGCGAGCACCAGCAGCGTGGCCAGCCGGCTCATCGGATCTCCGCACGGGTGACGGTCACAACGCCTCAGAACAGGAAGTAGCGCTGGGCCATCGGCAGTTCCGTCGCCGGCTGCGGCTCGACGACCTCGCCGTCGATCCGGACCGTGAAGGTGTCCGGCTCGACCTCGATCCTGGGCAACGCGTCGTTCAACGGCAGGTCGGCCTTTCCCCGGGACCGGGTGTCGGCGACCGGGGCCAGCGTCCGCCGCAGTCCGATCCGGTCACCGAGCAGCGCGTCGATGGCGGCCGGGGCCA
The DNA here is from genome assembly GCF_036422035.1 of Plantactinospora sonchi. NCBI lineage: Bacteria > Bacillati > Actinomycetota > Actinomycetes > Micromonosporales > Micromonosporaceae > Plantactinospora > Plantactinospora sonchi. The sequence continues at coordinate 167,476 of NZ_JAZGQK010000023.1, read as the reverse complement.
CGAAGGCGAGACTGGTCGCGGCCGGCACCACCCCGTAGGCGCCGAACATCGGTCGGGGCAGCATCGGCTGCGGGGTCGGGATCGAGGCGTTGGCGTCACCCAGCTGCGCCCAGGCGATCATGCCGCCCTTGACCACCAGGTGGGGGCGTACCCCGAAGAAGGCTGGGTCCCAGAGGACCAGGTCGGCGAGCTTGCCCGGCTCCACCGAGCCGACCTCGCCGTCGATGCCGTGCGCGACGGCCGGGCAGATCGTGTACTTGGCGACGTACCGGCGGGCCCGCAGGTTGTCGGCGGCGCCGTCACCGGGCAGCGGACCCCGGCGGGCCTTCATCACGTGCGCGGTCTGCCAGGTTCGGATGATCACCTCGCCGATCCGGCCCATCGCCTGGGAGTCCGACCCGATCATCGAGATCGCGCCGAGGTCGTGCAACACGTCCTCGGCCGCCATCGTGCTGGGCCGGATCCGGCTCTCCGCGAACGCCAGGTCCTCCGGCACCGCCGGGTTGAGATGGTGGCAGACCATCAGCATGTCGAGGTGCTCGTCCAGGGTGTTACGGGTGTACGGCCGGGTCGGGTTGGTCGACGACGGCAGCACGTTCGGTTCGGCGGCGACGGTGATGATGTCCGGCGCGTGCCCGCCGCCCGCCCCCTCGGTGTGGTACGCGTGGATCGACCGGCCGCCGATCGCCCGCAGGGTGTCCTCGACGAAGCCGGCCTCGTTCAGGGTGTCGGTGTGGATCGCGACCTGCACCCCGGAGGCGTCGGCGACCCGCAGGCAGGCGTCGATCGCGGCCGGGGTGGTGCCCCAGTCCTCGTGCAGTTTGAAGCCGCCGGCCCCGCCGCGCAGCTGTTCCCAGAGTGAGTCCTCGCTGACGGTGTTGCCCTTGCCGAGCAGCAGCACGTTGACCGGCCAGGGGTCCAGCGCCTCCAACATCCGGCCGAGATACCAGGGGTTCGGGGTGACCGTGGTCGCTTTGGTCCCCTCGGCCGGCCCGGTGCCGCCGCCGATGATCGTGGTGATTCCGCTGGCCAGCGCGGTTTCCAGGAGCTGCGGGCAGATCAGGTGGACGTGGCTGTCGACCGCACCGGCGGTCAGGATCTTCCCGTTGCCGGAGATGATCTCGGTGCCCGGCCCGATCACCAGCTCGGGGTGGACCCCGTCCATGGTGTCCGGGTTGCCGGCCTTGCCGAGCGCGACGATCCGGCCGTCCCGGATCCCCACGTCGGCCTTGACCACCCCCCAGTGGTCCAGCACCAGCGCGCCGGTGATCACGGTGTCCGGGGCGCCGTCGGCCCGGGTGACCAGCGACTGGCCCATCGACTCGCGGATCACCTTGCCGCCGCCGAAGACCGCCTCGTCGCCGTACCCGCAGTGGTCCTGTTCGACCTCGATCAGCAGGTTGGTGTCGGCGAGTCGGACCCGGTCGCCGACGGTGGGGCCGTAGAGGGCGGCGTACCGGCGCCGGTCGACGCCGGTCACGCCGACACCCCGGGGGTGGCGGTACCGCCGTCGTCGGTGCCACTGCCGACCGGACCGCCCTCGTCGGTGCCGCCGAGCGGGCGAGGGGCGCTGTCGTCGAGTGGGCCGGCGCACTCGCCGCGCAGGCCGGGGACCACCCGGGAGCCGCCGAGCGGCACCAGGTCGACGTCGCGGTTGATGCCGGGCTCGAAACGTACGGAGGTGCCGGCCGGCACCGCCAGTCGGTGTCCCCAGGCGGCGGCGCGGTCGAAGCGCAGCGCCGGGTTCGCCTCCGCGAAGTGGTAGTGCGAGCCGACCTGGACCGGCCGGTCGCCGGTGTTGACGACGTCGATCGTCCGCACCGGACGACCGGGGTTGAGGATCACCTCGCCCGACGCGGGCAGCAGTTCACCGGGAATCATGCCCGAGCCCGTCACGGGATCGGCTCGTGCACGGTGACCAGCTTCGTACCGTCGGGAAAGGTCGCCTCCACCTGCACCTCCGCGATCATCTCCGGCACCCCGTCGAGTACGTCGTCGCGTCCGAGCACGGTCCGTCCCGCCTCCATCAGCTCCGCGACGGTGCGTCCGTCCCGGGCCCGCTCCAGCAGGAACGCCGTGATGACGGCGACCGCCTCGGGGTGGTTGAGCCGCAGCCCGCGCTCACGCCGGCGCCACGCCAGATCGGCCGCCACGTGGATCATCAGCCGTTCCTGCTCGTGACGGGTGAGGAACATCAACACCTCCGTGACGGCGACGAACTGAGCGGATCGTTTCAGTCAGAGATTTCGATGAGGTTACGGACGTTCGGTTGCCGGCACGGTGGACGGCGTCACGAATCTTGACGCTATTTTGACGCTTCCTAGTTTTCACAACTTTGTGAAATGGGCGTAGCGTCCGACTCATGACTACTGCCATCTCCGTCTCCGGTCTGGTCAAGGCGTTCGGCCGCAGCCGTGCGCTGGACGGACTCGACCTCGCCGTCGACGTCGGCGAGGTACACGGCTTCCTCGGCCCGAACGGCGCCGGAAAGTCGACCACGATCCGGGTGCTGCTGGGGCTGCTGCGGGCCGACGCCGGGCAGCTGAACCTGCTCGGCGGCAACCCGTGGCGCGACGCCGTCGCCCTGCACCGCCGGCTGGCGTACGTCCCCGGCGACGTGAACCTCTGGCCGAACCTGACCGGCGGCGAGGCCATCGACCTCTTCGGCGCGCTCCGCGGCGGGCTGGACCGGCGACGCCGCGACGAACTGCTCGAACGGTTCGAGCTCGACCCGACCAAGAAGGCGCGGACCTACTCGAAGGGCAACCGGCAGAAGGTCGCCATCGTCGCGGCGTTCGCCTCCGACGTCGAGCTCTACATCCTCGACGAACCCACCTCCGGGCTCGATCCGCTGATGGAGGCGGTCTTCCAGGAGTACGTCCGCGAGCTGAAGGGGCAGGGGCGGACCGTCCTGCTGTCCAGCCACATCTTCTCCGAGGTGGAGGCGCTCTGCGACCGGGTGAGCATCATCCGACAGGGCCGCACCGTGGAGAGCGGCACACTGGCCCAGCTGCGCCACCTCACCCGTACCTCGATGACGGTGGAGACCGCCCGGCCGATCACCGGCCTGGCCGAACTGGCCGGCGTGCACGACGCCCGGGTCGACGGCAGCCGGGCGACGTTCGACGTGGACACCGGGGGACTCGACCCGGTACTGCGACACCTGCACCAGTTCGAGGTACGCACGCTGACCAGCAGCCCGCCCTCGTTGGAGGAACTCTTCCTGCGGCACTACGGCACCCGCTCGACCGACCCGGAACTGGCGGGTGTGTGATGGCCGACCAGCCGACCCACCACCGGGGCGACCAGCCGACCCGCCACCGGAACGCCCTGACCGGCGCCGGCCGGCTCACCCGGCTCGCGCTGCGCCGCGACCGGGTACAGCTGCCGGTCTGGATCCTCGCCACGACACTGCTCGCGGCCACCACCCACGCCTCGGTGCGGAAGCAGTTCCCGACCGAGGCGGAGCGGATCACCGTCCTGCGGACCGCCGTCGACGCCCCGGCGATCCTGATGCTGCGCAACGCCCCCACCGGTACCGGCGACGGTGACCTGATGGCCTTCCAGATCCTCGCCTTCCTCGCCGTACTGGCCGGCTTCATGAGCACCCTCGCGGTGGTCCGGCACACCCGGCAGAACGAGGAGACCGGTCGTGCCGAACTGCTCGGTTCGACGGCGGTCGGCCGGTACGCCGCCCTGACCGCCGCACTCGTCGTCACCGCCGGCGCCAACCTGGTACTCGTCGGCCTGCTCACCCTCACCCTGGTCGGTAACGGCCTGCCGGTCGCCGGCTCCGTGGCGTTCGGACTCGGCGTCGGTGCCGCCGGCCTCACCTTCGCCGCCGTCGCCGCGATCGCCGCCCAGCTCAGCCAGAGCGCCCGGACCGCGAACGGGATCGCCGCCGCCAGCATCGGGATCGGCTACCTGGTCCGTGGCCTCGGCGACGCCTTCGGCCAGGTGCACGCCGACGGGTACACCATGACCACCGCCTGGCCGACCTGGTTCTCGCCGATCGGCTGGGCGACGCTGGTCCAGCCGTACGCGGGGAACCGCTGGTGGGTGCTGGCCCTGCCGGCGGCGCTCGTGGTCGCCGGGCTCGGCACCGCCCTCGCCCTGAACGCCCGTCGGGACCTCGGCGCGGGCCTGCTCGCGGACCGGCCCGGCCCGGCCACCGCGGCCCGGGGACTGCTCAGCCCGCTCGGACTGGCCTGGCGACTGCAGCGTGGCACGCTGCTCGGCTGGGCGGTCGCGGTCGGCGTCTTCGGCGTGACCGTCGGATCGCTCAGTGGCGCGGTCGAGCAGGCGTTCAGCGACAGCACCGGCGCGGCCCGGACCCTGCGGGAACTCGGCGGTGGCAGCGGCAGCCTGGTCGACGCCTTCTACGCCGCGATGCTGGCCATGGTCGGTGCGATGGTCGCCGGATACGTCGTCCAGGCGCTGCTGCGGGTCCGCGCCGAGGAGTCCACCGGCCGCGCCGAACCCACCCTGGCGACCGCCACCGGCCGGCTCCGCTGGCTCGGTGGCCACCTGGTGGTGGTGCTGCTCGGTGCGGTCGCCCTGCTCGGGCTCGCCGGACTGGCCACCGGACTGGTCGCCGGGCTGACCGTCGGCGACCTCGGCGACCGGACCACCGACCTGACCGTCGCCGCCCTGGTGCAGGTCGCCCCGGCCCTCATCCTGGGTGGCTTCGTCCTGACGGTCTTCGGTCTGCTGCCCCGGCTCGCGGTCGGCCTCGGCTGGGCCGGTTTCACCCTCAGCCTGGTCCTCGGCCAGCTCGGCGAACTGCTGAACCTGCCCCGGGCGGTCCGGGACATCTCTCCGTTCAGCCACGTCCCGGCGCTGCCGGCCGCCGAACTCAGCGCCACCCCGCTGCTCCTGCTCGGCGCCGTGGCGGTCGCCCTCGGCGGCGCGGGGCTGCTGCTCTTCCGGCGGCGTGATCTCGCCTAGCGACCGGGTACGGCCCTTCCCGGCCGTACCCGACCGGGGGAGGACCCCTGCTGACCCGACTCCGGCGGCGCGTGGCGTGGCCGGAGTCGCTGGTCACCACAGGTGCGCGTACGGCAGAATTATCCGATCTTCACTGCCGAGTAAAGGACGATGATGGCGCGAACCGAAGGTCGACGCGACGAGGAGGCGGTACGGCGCTTCGTCGAGCAGTTCGCGTTGTCCTTCAGCGAGTTGGGCGTACCCCGGATGGCGGCCCGGGTGCTGGGCGCGCTGATGGTCAGCGACGAACCCGGCCTGACCGCCGGGGAGATCGCCGAACGGCTCGGGGTCAGCGCCGCCGCGATGTCCGGCGCGCTGCGCTATCTGACCCAGGTCAACCTGGTGCTCCGGGAGCCGGTGCCGAACTCCCGGCGGGACCGCTACCACGCACCCGACGACATCTGGTACACGGCGAGTGTGCAGGGCGGGGTCTACCAGAAACTCGGTGACATGCTGAACCAGGGCGTACTGGCGGTGGGCGACGAGAACTCCCCGGCCGGAACCCGGCTGGCCGACATGCGCGATTTCCTGTTTTTTGTCCAGGACGAGATGGCGCAGCTCATCGAACGCTGGGAGAAGACCCGCCGGGCGGAGCGCCGGAAGCGGGCCGGTTGACGACGCGGACCGTCGACCGGTCGGAGCTCAGCGGGACAGCAGCGGGTGGTCGTCCGGCAGGCGCCGGATCTCCGGCACGTACGGGTCCAGCTCGCCCGGGGCGAACCGGCACAGCTTGATGCTCCACCACAGCACGTCGCCCGGATCCCCGTGCAGCTTGTACGACCCGTCCGGAAACAGCACGGCGTACCCCTCGTCGGGCAGACCGACCAGGATGGCGAGCGGCTCCGCCGTCGTCGCGTCCCAGATCCGGGTGGTGCCGTCGGCCGAGCTGGTGGCGAGGTGGGTGCCGTCGGGGGACCAGGCGATCGCGGTGATCCCGCCGGCGTGACCGGTGAGGGTGGTGGTGGGCCGGCCGGCGGTGGTGTCCCAGATCCGGATGGTGCCGTCGGCCGAGCTGATGGCGAGGTGGACGCCGTCGGGGGACCAGACCAGCTCGCTCACCGATCGACTGTGACCAGCGAGAATCGTGGATTCGTCCGTGGTGGTGTCCCAGATCCGGGTGGTGCCGTCGGCCGAGCTGGTGGCGAGGTGGACGCCGTCGGGTGACCAGGCGATCTCGTTGACCAGTGAGTTGTGCCGGGCGAGCGTCGTGGACTCGCCGGTGCGGGTCTGCCAGATCCGGATGGTCGCATCGTTCGAGCTGGTGGCGAGCCGGGTGCCGTCGGGTGCCCAGGCGAGGGCACGCACGCCGTCGGTGTGGTCGGTGAGGGTGCTGGTGGTCTGGCCGGTGCTGGTGTCCCAGATCCGGATGGCGTCGTCGTGGACGGTGGCGATCCGGATGCCGTCGGGGGACCAGGCGACTGCCGCGACCCGACGGTTGTCACCGGCAACGGTCCCGGTGAGGCGGCCGGTGGCGAGGTGCCAGACGCGGATGGTGTTGTCGTCGTAGGCGGTGGCGAGTTGGGTGCCGTCGGCGGACCAGACGACTGCCGCGACCTGCCCGTGGTGACCGGTGAGGACGGTGCTGGAGCGGCCGGTGGCGAGGTGCCAGGTTCGGATGGTGTTGTCGTCGGAGGCGGTGGCGATCCGGGTGCCGTCGGGCGACCAGGCGACGCCGCGTACCCAGGCGGTCTCGCCGGTGAGGGTCGTCAGGGGTTGGCCCGCGACGGTGTCCCAGATCCGACCGCCGCTGATCGAGCTGGTGGCGAGCTGCGCGCCGTCGGGGGACCAGGCGACGGCGTGGATCCGGCCGCCCTGGCCGGTGAGGGTGGTGGTGGTCTGGCCGGTGGTGGTGTCCCAGATCCGGATGGTGTTGTCGTCGGAGGCCGTGGCGAGCCGGGTGCCGTCGGGGGACCAGGCGATCGCGGTGATCCAGAGCGTGTGGCCGGTCAGAGTGGTGGTGGTCTGGCCGGTGGTGGTGTCCCAGATCCGGATGGTCCTGTCGTCGGAGGCGGTGGCTAGGGTGCCGTCGGGGGACCAGGCGATGGCGCGTACCCAGTCGGTGTGGCCGGTGAGGATGGTGGTGGTCTGGCCGGTGGTGGTGTCCCAGATCCGGATGGCCTTGTCGTCGGAGGCGGTGGCGAGGGTGCCGTCGGGGGACCAGGCGATGGCGCGTACCCAGTCGGTGTGGCCGGTGAGGATGGTGGTGGTCTGGCCGGTGGTGGCGTCCCAGATCCGGGCGGTGTCGTCGGCCGAGGCGGTGGCGACGTGTGCGTTGTCGGCCGACCAGCCGACCGCGTTGATCCGCGCGGTGTGGCCGGTGAGGGTGACCGTGGCCTGGCCGGTGGCGGTGTCCCAGATCCGGGCGGTCCCGTCGTCGGAGGCGGTGGCGAGCCGGGTGCCGTCCGGAGACCAGTCGACGGAGGTCACCGGCCCGGAGTGGCCGGCCAGCAGACCGATCGTCCGGTTGTCCGCCCGGTCGATCACCTCGACGAAGTGACCCCGGGCCATCGCGAGCAGGGCGCCGTCGGGCGCGAAGGCCACCGAGAGGGCAGCTCCGGGCGGGGTCACCGCCACCGTCGCCCGATCCTGGCCGACGACCGCCGCCGCGGCGAGTTCGGGCGCGGGGACGTCGAGCTCGGTGCCGAGCAGGGCGGCCCGGAACCAGCGGCTGCCGCCCAGCCGGGCATCCCGGAGGCTGCCACCGACCAGCCGGGTACCGGTGAAGTCGGCGTGACGCAGATCCGCCCCGGACAGGTCGACACCCTCCAGTCGGACCCGTCGGAGATCGGCTTCCCGCAGGTCGGCGCCGCGCAGATCCCGCCCGCTCAGGTCCTGGGTACGCAGGTCGAGCCCGGCCAGGCTGTGTCGTTCGCCGATCACCGGCTTCCCGGGCGGCACGAAGGCGCCGACGCGGGTCCGGACGGCGAGGGCATTCTGCTTGGCGACCTCGCCGGTGTCCGGATCGGCGAGCACCCGATCCGCCCACCGCGCCGCCTCGGTGTGCCCGGCGAGATCGCCGAAGAAGTCCACCATCAGTGGTGAGAGCCGCCGGGCACGGAGTTCCTCGGAGTCTCCGCCCGCCCGGAGGTCGTCGGCGGCCGCGTTGGCCACCAACCATTCCATGATGGACTGGTGTACGAAGGTGAACGCGTCGTCGTCGGCGCGGACCAGCAGACTGCCCGACGCGACCGAGTGGGCGGCCTGGTCGGCGTTGTAACCCCGCTCGGCGAGCCGGGTCAGGGTGGCACCGACCTCGGCCGACAGCGTCGCCAGCGCGATGGTGGGCTCGGTGGAGGCCCAGAGCCGTCGGGCCAGCGCGGTGCAGGCGTCCAGCCGTTCCTTCTCGTCCAGCGACGGCTTCCCGTGCCGGTGCTGCTGTCGGGTGGCCTCGCCGACCAGCCAGAAGTCGACCAGTTCGTGGTAGAGCTCGGCGGCGCTGATCCGGCCCTTGCGCTGCTGCACGTCACGTAGCCGCTGCTCGTCGAGCTTGGCGATGAAGGCGAGCATCCGGGGGTTGCGGGCGAGTCCGAGCAGGTCCTCGATCTCGGTGATGAGCCGGTACCGTGCCTGGGCCGCCGCGCCGTCGCCGCCGTACAGGTTGGTCAGGAACCGGATGATCTGCTCGGTGGTGAAGTCCTCCAGCACGACGACACGGCTGGCGGTCAACCCGGCGATCCGGTCGCCGAGCGCGGTACGGACCTGGCGGGTGGAGCGGAAGTGCTGCGTACGGCTGGTCAGCACCACCTTGGCCCGGTCGGTCACCGACTCCAGCAGGATCCGCAGGTAGTCGGCGGCGCTGTCGTAGCCCACCCGCAGTTCGAGTTCGTCGAAACCGTCGAAGAGCAGGGCGAGCCGACCACTGTGGATCATGTAACGGAGCTTGGCCGGGTTGATGTCCTCGACCTGGTTGCGGATCAGGTGCTGACCCAGCAGTTCGTCCAGCGACGGCGCCTTCTCCAGGCTGCGCAGCTCGACCAGCACCGGTTCGAGGTCCGGCAGCACGTCGGGCAGCGTGTGGGCGAGGTGGCGCAACAGTGCGGTCTTGCCCCGGCCGAAGTCGCCGAGCACCATCACGAGCCGGGCCGCGTCGTCGCGGAGCCAGTCGCACACCTGGCCGTCGAGACCTTCCCGGACGTCACCCTCGGCGTACGCGTCGACCATGCGGTAACGCTGCGGCAGGTACATCCCCGGCGGATAGATCCGGTCGTTGGCCAGCCGGTCGGACTGCCGGCCGAGCAGCGGACTGAGGTCCAGCAGACCCTGGTACGCCACGAAGCTGAGCAGCCGGACGCCCTGACGCCGGGCCTCGTCGACCAGTTCCTTCGACGCGGCCGGCCCGGGATGGACAAGTTCGGACCGCACCCGCGGATCCGCACTGGCGAACCCGGCGTGCACCGAGCCGGCGAACTGGCGGACAGCCTCGGCGGTGGGGGCGGCGTCGAGCACGCCGACCGCCCACTGGCCCGCGCCGTCGCCGTCCGGCAGTGGGTTCGAGACCCGCAGGTAGCGCTTGCCGGGCCGGAGGTCCAGCCGCGCCAGCGGGTACCGGAACCGGGTCGCCTCCACCACCCGGCCGAACAAGGTGTCGTCGGGTCGCCCCGGCTCGTACCCCTGGACTGTCGTACTGACCATCACATCACCCAGCCGGACGTGGTCCAGCTTCGGATCGGCCGGCTCGTCGACAGGCTCCTCCGGTGGGAACGTGGCGTCGACGTCGGTCAGCGCGTACGACTGCCGGTCGTGCCACTCCGAACCGGTACGGCTGATCCGGGTGTCGCCGATCCACCGGCGTTGCCCGACGGCGTACTGCCGGGCGTACCGGGTGAAGCCGTTCCGCTCGATGGTGACCAGCTGGTACTGGTTCGGCACCTCGGCCGGTCGGGCGTCCGGCATGACCGCCGCGCTGCCGGTGGCGAGCGCGACCAGCCCGGAGGGGAGCCGGTGCAGCCGACCGTCGTGGGTGTGCCCGTGCAGCAGCAGGTGGACCAGGCCCGGCTCGCCGAGGATCCGGTCCAGGTCGTCGGCGTCGCGCAGGTTCTCGTCGTCCTGCACCGCGCCGCGTACGGCGTTGTGGTGGACCGCGGCGAGCCGCAACCACCCCCGGGCCCGGTAGTCGGCGAGCCGGTCGGCGAACCAGCGGAGCTGCCGTTCGCCGAGCCAGCCGTAGTGGTCGGTGTCGAGGTGGCTCTCCGCCATGGTGGAGTTGAGCCCGGCGACCACCACCCGCAGGTCCGGCACTTCGAACAGCGTCCACGGCTCGTCCGGGGTGAAGCTGACCCCTGGTACGTCGACGTAGAACCCCTTGAACGCCGCGACGAACTGCTTCCACTTCGGGAAGTACGGCGGCACCGGTTCACGCTCGTCGGCCTCCTCGGCGTTGAAGTAGCTCTCGCAACCCTTCCGGTTGACGTCGTGGTTGCCGGGTACGACCACCACCCGGCTCCGGGGCAGTTCCACCGCCTCGCAGAGCGCCTCCAGGCACGCCGCGACCTGTTCGAACTCGCTGCGCAGGCCCCGTTCGGCGAGGTCACCGGTGACCACCAACAGATCCGGCAGCAGGCCGTGCCGGTCGGCCAGCCCGGTCAGGTCCTGGTGCAGCCGAGCGTGCAGGGCGTCGTACGGCCGGTCGGCCGGGGTCAGGCCGTTGCCACCGAAGAGATGGTGCCGGCCGAACTGCGGGTCGGAGACGTGCAGCACGGTGAGCCGGTCGGCCCCCGCCCGGTCCCGTCCGGTACCGGGCCGCCCCGTCCCGTAGCTGGCGGACCGGAGGTCGAGCACCCCTGGCCAGGTGAGCCGGAGCCGGTCCGGGGCGGTCGCGTAGCTGTCCCGGTCGCCGGTGCTCGCCGCCGGTGCGAGGGCGAGCATGCCGACGACCCGGCCGGTCGTCTCGTCGTACACCGGGCTTCCGCTGTAGCCGGGTTGGACCCGCAGCGCGGCGTCGGGACCGGAGTCGAGTTGGAGCCGGCCCCCGCCGACCTGGCCACGCAGTGCGGTCGGCACCCAGGCCCCGTCCGGACGGGGCGGTCGCCCGGGATAGCCGAAGACCCGCAGGGTGCGGCCGGTCGGCGGCAGGTTGACCGCGAGTCGGGCCGGTAGCGCGCCCGCCGGTGGCCCGTCGTCGACCAGCACCAGGCCGGCGATGTCGTCGCCGGGACTGCGGTCGTCCGGTGGCGGGGTCCAGCGTTCCACCCGGGCCCGCCGACCCGGCTCGTCGGGCAGCAGCGGGAAGTCCACGGTCAGCGGTGCGTCGGGGAGTGTCTGCGACCGCTGCGGCCGGCCGAGCGCGGCATTGACCACGTGCGCGCAGGTGAGGATCTCGCGTGGGCCGACCAGGGTGCCGACCCCGACCGGCACGCCGTGCGGCCCGACGATCCGGACCACGAACTGCTCAGGTCGGGCCTCACGGTCGGTCATGCTCGCCCCGGGGCGTCACGGTGCCGCCTCCTGTGCGGTCGGCGAATTGACCTCACCCTAATGGGTTACCGGAAGTCCGGGCCGCCTCGCCGACCTGTCCGGGATCTGTCTGATCGACAGGCGTTTCGCACTTGGTGGCTCTGTAACACTTGGGTATCCGGGGAGACGGGATCTTTGATCAACGGCCTGGCGAGCCGGCCAGTGGACCGGGTGGCGTACCGGGACCGGTGGGCGGTCGGAGCGGCGTCGGGCATTCGCCCGGCACAGTTTCCTGCCCGCACGGTCTTCACGGGAGAGACCCATGCCCACACCACTCGCTCCACTCACCCAATGGCCCGGCCCGACCAGCACCGGCGTACCGTCCGGAACCGCGCTGACCCCGTCGGGTTCCGTCAACCTCACCCGCGACGGCCAGGTGGTCACGAACCTGCACGTCACCGGTCACGTCAACGTCTACGCCCGCAACGTCGTCATCCGGCGCTCGAAGATCACCGCCGACGGCGCGGGCTTCGCGATCCGTACCCTCGGCTCCGCGACCAACCTGCTGGTCGAGGACGTCGAGATCGACGGGCGGGGTCAGGCGTCGGCCGCCGTTCACCTCGACGACTACACACTGCGCCGGGTCGACATCCACCATGTCCGGGACGGCGTCCGGCTCGGCTCGCGTACGAACGTCGTCGACTGCTGGATCCACGACCTGGTCCGGGCGCCCGGATCGCACAACGACTGCCTGCGGCTGGTCGACGCCACCGACGTCCTGGTCCGGCACAACCGGCTGGACGCGTACCGGTCGAGCACCTCCGATCCGATGAACTCGTGCCTGCTGCTGGGCGGAGCCGTACACAACCTGAGGGTCGAGGACAACTACTTCGACGGGGGCGCCTACACCATCGCCATCCGCCCCGGGCTGGTCGCGTCGAACGCCGTCTTCCAGCGCAACGTCTTCGGCCGGCACCACTGGTTCGGGATCGTCACCCGACCGCCCCGTCCCGGCATCCTCTGGCACAGCAGCAACGTCTGGTTCGACAGCGGCCGGCCGGTGCTGCCATGAGGCGGACACCGGTCCGCCGCGACCAGAGGGGGTGACGGACCGATGCGCCCGGTCCGGACCGACTCCGGGCGACACCCGTTCGAGGTGACCTCCCTGCTCGCCGCGCTGGTCTGCGGGATCACGCTGGTCGGCATCGAGGGCAGTCCACGGTCGGTCTCCGCCGCCATCCCCGGCGACCTGGAACGGGCCTGGGAACTCACGCTCGTCGTCGTGGGTGTGGTCGGGCTCGTCGGCATCCTCTGGCCGGGGCATCCCGCGACCCGGCTCGGTGTGGAACTCGGGGCACTGCTCGCGCTCGGCGCGGTCACCGGGATGTACGCCATCGCGCTGCTGGTGAGCATCGGCGCGTCGGGGGTCTTCGCGGGAACGTTCACCGCCGGCACCGCGGTCGCCGCCTGGTGTCGTGCCATCCAGATCGTACGGGACCTGGGCCGGCTCGCCCGGCTCGACGACACGGCAGCCCCGGTCGACGTCCCGATGCTCGTAGAAAGAGATCCGCCGTGACCACGCCCAGTCCACCTCCCCCGTCGGGCCCGCCGTGGGTCGAGATCCTGGTTTCCGTCATCGGTGTGCTGGGTGGTGCGGGTGGAATCACCGCCATCGCCACCGTGCTGCTGCAACGCCGCAAGTTCAAGGCCGATGCCGCCGACGTCCTGACCGACACCGCGTTGATCCTCGTTCAACCGCTGAAGGCCAGGGTCGCCGAACTGGAGGCGGAGGCGGTCAGTGCCCGCCGCCAGGTGGAGGCGGCGACCCGGGAGATATCCGAACTCCGAACGGTGGTCCGGGAGGCCACCGCGATGATCCGACGGTGGCGGGCGGCGATCCTCGCCCCGTCCGCCACCATCGACCAACTCCGGGTACTCGTCTCCAGCAGTGGTGTCCCGGAACGACTACCGGGCGACCGAGCCTGGTCGGACGACAATCCGCGGCAGCGCTGACGCCGGTCGACGCTCGGCGAGCCGGCGCTGTCGGCGTTCGGCGACCCACCGAGGGTCTCCGGGCCGCCGCCGGGGCTTCAGGCCCCGGCGGGCGTGGCCCGGGCCGCCGCCGGGACTCAGGCGACACCTGCGGGCCGGAACTGCACGCTGACCCGGGGGCCGACCGGCCGGGCCGTCTTCGGGATCGCGTGTTCCCAGGTGCGCTGGCAGGAGCCGCCCATCACCACCAGGTCACCGTGGCCGACCGGGAAGCGCAGACTCGATCCGCCACCGCGCGGTCGGAGCAGCAGCGGTCGTGGCGACCCGAAGGAGACGATCGCGACCATGGTGTCGACGGTGGCCGACCGGCCGAGGGTGTCGCCGTGCCAGGCGACGCTGTCCCGCCCGTCCCGGTAGAGACACATGCCGGCGGTGACGAACGGCTCGCCGAGTTCGGCGGCGTAGTGCCGGGTCAGCGCCGTACGGGCCGCGGTCAGCACCGGATGCGGCAGCGGTTCCCCGTCGCCGTACCAGCGGAGCAGCCGGGGAACGTCGACGACGTCGTCGTACATCCGGCGGCGTTCGGCCTGCCAGTCGACGTCCGCCAACAGTGTGGTCAGCACCGCGTCGGAGCCCCGGACCCAGCCGGGCAGGTGGTCGAGCCAGGCGCCACGGGTCAGTTCGTGGCGGCGGATCCGTCCGGCGAGTGGACCGAGGGCGGCGCCGTCGCCCGCGACGCCGTCGTCGGTCCCGAAGTCCAGCATCGAGGGCTGGTACGCGGCCTGCGTCATGCCCCGATGGTAGCCGTCACTTCGAACACCTGTGCTGCTGCCCGGGTCCTGTGGGTGACATCGTCGCTGCTCGACGCGGCTGCACCCGGGGTGGGGAGGGGTGGCTCGTCGGTTCGAAGCCGCCCGGCGCACCAACCGCGAACCAATCGACCAGCGGGGCGCCGGTATCGGACCGACGCCCCGCCAGGGCCTTGATCAGCGTTCTCCGTGCCGATCGCTCAATCGAACATTGACACGATCAGTAGTGCCACCATCACCAGGACCAGTGCCGTGGCCACAACGAAGATCTTCTGTTGCCGGGCGCGGTCCCGGGTCCGTACTCCGAGGACAAAAACCACCGCGGAGACCGCGCCGAAGGCGGCACCGAGCAATCCCAGGGAATCCAAACCGCCTCCAAGTGTCGTGTCGGTCCCGATCGCGATCAGTCACAGAAGATCTCGCCGAGCAGCGCGGCCAGTGCGCCGGAACCGCCCATCGCCGCCGAGATCGCGCCCGCCTGCGCTCCGGTGATTGCCACGCCCAGGACGATCCCGCCGCCGGTGGCGGCAAGGACCCCGAAGAACGCCGCGCCGAGGCCCCAGATGGCGGCCTGCACCGAGAGCATGCAGAGGTCCTGGCCAGTGGGGTCGATGTAGTTGACCGGATTGCAGCCGGCGTAGGCGTAGCGGTTGCCCTTGGCGGGATTGCCGATGAAACTCAGGCTGTCCTGTTGGGTGAATCGTCCGGTGTTGGGATCGTACCAACGGTGCCCGAACTTGGTCAGATCGTCCTGCCGCAGCCCTCCGGCGAAGCCGATCGCGTTCTCGTGGACCTCGTCGCCCACCCCGGTCGCGCGGATGACCTTGCCGTACGGGTCGTAGGTGTACGACGCGGCGAGTGCCCCGTCGTACCTGACCAGACCCACCACCGAGCCGAGCCCGTCCAGCACGTAGAAGTAGTGGTGGAAGACCCCGTTCGTCTTGGCCCGGAAGCCGATCGGGGTACCGGCCTGGTCGCGCTCGACGTAGTGCCGGACGTACGGACTCGGCACCGTGTAGCTCTGGAGCGTCGGCAGGCCGTTCTGGTCGTTCAGCCCGTAGAAGAAGCGCTGTTCGAACGAACCCGCGGTCTTCCAACCGAGTTCGAGCTGGTCCGGACCGCTGTACTGCCACCGCACCGACTGTCCTTGGGTGTTCCTGCCACCGGTCAACTGGCCGGCTGCGTTGTGTGTGAAGTTCCGTGCCGCCGAACCGGTCTCCTGGTTGCCGGCCGCGTCGTATCGGTAACCGGCGCTGGTGATCTGGTTCCCGGGGTTGTACGTCAGCGACTGAGTGACGCTGCCGTTCACCTTCTCCGACGTCCGGTTGCCGTTGGCGTCGTAGGCGTACTCGTAGGTCCGGCCGTCGATGTCGGTAGCCTTGGTCAACCGGTTGCCGGCGTCGTAGGTGTACACGCTGACCGCGTCGGAGCGGTGGTGGTCGGTCTGCCACTGCCGCAGTCCGGTGTCGTCCGCCTCCGCGATGGAACAGGCTGCCGTGCCGACCCGCTTCGCGTAGCAGTACGACACGTCGAAGACGGTGCTGGCCTGACCGCTCTGCCATCGCCGACTGGTGGTCCGGGTGATCCGTCCGGACTGGTCGAAGGTGTTGACGGTCTCGGCGACGGCGACCGAGGAGACCGTCAACCGGGTCGAGGTGCGCCGGCCCTCGTCGTCGTAGCCGAAGGTGTAGGTGCCGGTGTCCGCGACCAGCCGGGTGAGCAGGTTGCGGGTGTCGTAGGTGTAGAACGAACTGCCGCGCTGGTCCCGCAACTCGACCAGGTTCCCGACCGGGTCGTAGACGTACTCGTGGGTGGCCTGGCGCTCGATGAGCCGGTTGAGCCGGTCGTAGGAGAAGTTCTGGTAGCCGTTGCCGTCCGAGCGGGCGTAGACGTTGCCGGCGGCGTCGTACTTGTACTCGACGGCGGGGGTGCCGTCCGAGTACGTGATCTTCGTGATCCGGTCCTGGTTGTCGTAGTCGTGGTGGATGACCCGTCCGCGCCCGTCGGTGATCTCGTGTACGCGTCCGAACTCGTCGTAGTTGAACTTACGGACACCCAGCGAGGTGCCGGTCGGTGGCGTCACCGAGATGAGCTGCTTGTCGGCGTCGTACTGGTAGGTGGTGCGGTTCGTGCCGTTGCCCGGATCGGTGGACGACTTCACCGTGCCGTCGGCGTTGTAGTCGACCTTCGCCTCGGCGGCCAGCGCGTCCGTCGCTGACAGCCGGTTGCCGGCGCCGTTGTAGGTGTAGAGGCTGTTGTTGCCCTGCGGGTCGGAACTCGACGACGGCTGGTAGGCCGCGGTCGGGTTGCTCGGGGTGGCCGCGTTGGCGTACGCGTAACCGACCGCGGCGCCGGTCGGGGCCGCCGACGAGGTCAACGACTGACCGCCGTTCGCGTCGAACCGGTTGGTGGTCGTCCCGCCGGTGCCGTTCCGATGGGTCCGCACGTCGTGGTGGGGGGTGTAGCTGGTCTCCCGGGTCTTGCCCGCCGGGTCGACCGCCCTGGTCACCCGCTTGTCGGCGTTGACCGTGAAGGTGGTGCGCGGCACCGAGGTGACCGGCTGGGACTGGTCGGTGTTGGCGTCGGCGACCAGCGTCTGCGTCGCCGACGGGTACGCCCACCGGGTCACCGCCCCGGCGTTCGGGTCGTGCTTCTCGTCGATGATCCGCTTCACCGAGGTGACCCGGTTCGAGGCGTCGTAGGTGATGGTGGTGACCGCGCCGGGATCGGAGTCCTTGATTCCGCTGGTGATCTTCGTGATCCGGTGCGCGGAGTCGTACTGGAACCGGACGTCCGACTCGGTCAGCGAGCAGATCTCGGTGAGGTTGCCGCTGCCGTCGTAGGCGTACTCGACCCGGCGGTACAGGCCGCCGGCGGTCTGCTCGATCTTCGAGATGAAGCCGTTGCTGCCGTACCGGACGGTGGCGGTACGCGTCGCCGCCGCGCCCCGGTCAGACGTGACCGTGGTCAACCGGCCGTTGGCGTCGTAGGTGTAGTCGGTCACGTTGTCGTTGCGGTCGAGCGCGCGGTCGAGCAGGCCGGCGGACGTGAAGTAGAGCTCACGGCCGGTCTCGTGCTCGGTCAGCCGCCAGCCGGCGCCGTCCACGCTCAGGGTGGCCTTGAACTCCCCGGGTGTCGTGTAGCCGGACCCGCTGGGGACAAACCGGCCGACCACGCCGTCCGCGGCGACGTAGGTGACCGAGTTGTCGTCCGCCTTGATCAGCTTGACGTCCACCCCCGAGCGGGTACGCCAGCCGTGGCCCAGCGAGCCGGTCGGCAGGTCGCTACCGGTGAAGAGGCTGTTGTAGGCGGAGCCGAGAAGGAGGTTCTCGGCGATGCCCGGCAGCACCAGGTCGGTGCTGCGGACCAGCAGGTTGCCGGACCCGTTGTTGACCTCGGCGACGACCTTGTCGGTCAGGTTGAAGGTGGTGAAGGAACCGTTGCGGACCGGCCCCGTGCCCACCGGTACGGAGACCGGCCCGGTCAGCATGGCCAGTGGTGCGTCGGACGGGCCGAGCGCGAGCCGGTCCGGCGAACCGGGTGAGGCGGGCTGGGTCGGCCGGCTGGCGGTGGTGGTGTCCGGGGCGGGCTGGGCGCTGGCCGAGACCGGCAGCGCTGGGACGGCCAGGACCGAGGCGGCGAGTGTCAGCAGGGAAACAAGCGCGGGCGCGCGCAGTGCCACGTGTACCTCCCCGTGCATTGGTGGCTACAGCGGGAGAGATCGTTGCACGTGAGTTCCTTGTCCTGGTGCAACTGCTCCGCGGATTTGTCGGTGAGGGAACAACGCCACGTTCGGATGTCGGAGTTGACGGTCGTGCGGTAGGGGCGCGGGCAAAATCGCATCACCCGCCTCAGACACGGGTCAACGTGATCGATCCGGCGGTGGCGGACCGGGTACGCGGAACGGGCGGGACCGGACCGGAGCGGTCCTGGTGGCCGGGTGGGCTGCCGGGAGTCGTCGACCACCCTGACAGAATGTCGGGGCGGACCTTTCGGTCACCGCAACGCCCGCAACACGTGAGGAGACACTTGCCGTGATCCGTACCCATGACGCCGGCACCCTGCGCGCGACGCATGCCGGCAGCACGGTGACCCTCGCCGGCTGGGTGGCCCGGCGGCGGGACCACGGCGGCGTGATCTTCGTCGACCTGCGCGACGCCTCCGGGGTGGTGCAGGTGGTGTTCCGCGAGGGGATGGAGTCGGCGCACGCGCTGCGCAACGAGTACTGCGTCCAGGTCACCGGCGAGGTGACCCGCCGGCCGGAGGGCAACGACAACCCGGAGCTGGCCACCGGCGAGATCGAGGTGACGGTCAACCGGCTGGAGATCCTCTCTGAGGCGGCCCCGCTGCCGCTGCCGGTCGACGACCAGGTCGAGGCCGGCGACGACATTCGGCTCAAGTACCGCTACCTGGACCTGCGGCGCAGCGGCCCGGCGAAGGCGATGCGACTGCGTTCGGCGGCCAACCAACTCGCCCGCACCGTGCTGCACGGCCGCGACTTCCTGGAGATCGAGACCCCGACCCTGACCCGGTCGACGCCGGAAGGCGCCCGCGACTTCCTGGTGCCGGTACGTCTCCAGCCCGGCACCTGGTACGCCCTGCCGCAGTCCCCGCAGTTGTTCAAGCAGTTGCTGATGGTCGGCGGCATGGAGCGGTACTACCAGATCGCCCGCTGCTACCGGGACGAGGACTTCCGGGCCGACCGGCAGCCGGAGTTCACCCAGCTCGACATCGAGATGTCGTTCGTCACCCAGGACGACGTGATCGACCTCGGCGAGGAGATCGTCGCCACCCTCTGGCGCGAGCTCGCCGGACACGAGATCACCCGTCCCATTCCCCGGATCACCTGGCACGACGCGATGGCCCGGTACGGCTCCGACAAGCCCGACCTGCGGTACGGGGTCGAGCTGACCGAGCTGACCGACTACCTGCGCGGCACCGAGTTCCGGGTCTTCGCCGGGGCGATCGACGCCGGCGGGTACGTCGGCGCGGTGGTGATGCCGGGCGGTGCGAGCCAGACCCGCAAGGAACTCGACGGCTGGCAGGACTGGGCGAAGGCGCGCGGGGCGCGCGGCCTGGCGTACGTGGTGCTCGACGCCGAGACCGGTGAGGCTCGCGGGCCGGTGGCGAAGAACCTCTCCGCGGACCACCTGGGCGGGCTGGCCGACGCGGTCGGCGCCAAGCCCGGCGACGCGATCTTCTTCGCCGCCGGCGCCCATGCCCGCGAGGCGCAGGAGCTCCTCGGCGCGGCCCGGATCGAGATCGCCAAGCGGGCCGGCCTGGTCGACGAGAGCGCGTGGGCGTTCTGCTGGGTGGTCGACGCGCCGATGTTCGAGAAGACCGACGAGGGCGGCTGGACCGCCGTGCACCACCCGTTCACCTCGCCGAACGCCGAGTGGGTGGACCGGTTCGAGGAGGCACCGGACCGGGCGCTCGCCTACGCGTACGACATCGTCTGCAACGGCAACGAGATCGGTGGCGGCTCGATCCGTATCCACCGGGCCGACGTACAGCGGCGGGTCTTCGACCTGCTCGGGATCACCCCGGACGAGGCGACCGACAAGTTCGGCTTCCTGCTGGAGGCCTTCAAGTACGGCCCGCCGCCGCACGGCGGTATCGCGTTGGGCTGGGACCGGGTCTGCATGCTGCTCGCCGGTGCCGAGTCGATCCGCGAGGTGATCGCGTTCCCGAAGACCCGGGGCGGGTTCGACCCGCTCACCGGCGCACCGACGCCGATCACGGCGCAGCAGCGGACCGAGGCGGGGATCGACGCCAAGCCGAAGCCGACCGCGCCGGCGCACGGCGGTACGGCCGGGGTCGCGGCTCCGGTCGAACCCTCCTGACGCCAGCGGCCCGGATCAGCTCCCGCTGACCGGACACCTCCGCGCGGGGTCCCCGGACGATCATGGATGGGGACCCGTCGGCGCCTGCTGGTCGCGATCCGTCGGCCGTCTCCGTCAGCGGGTTCGCCCTGCCGGGTAGGCCCGTATCCGACGAGCGGAATCGCCGGTCGGAACCGCCGGGAGTCGGCCGGGCGACCCTCGGCCGGGACGGTCGTCGATCCGGCCCGGGGTGGCCGTCAATTGGTTTGCGGCCGCCACGCATACTCGGGACATGGCGCCGAATCCTGATTTGATCATCAACATAGATCCGAGTGAGGTGGGGTCCGAGACCATCCGGACCGTCACACTGCCGTGGTCGGGACAGAGTGTGCCGGTCCGGATCCCGGCCGGCATGACCGACGGGGCGATTCTGCAGCTTCCGGGGATCGGCCCGGCGACGGCGCCCGGTGGGCCCGCACGCGACGCCTACCTCCAGGTCCGGCTCGTGCCCGGAGCGGCCGACGCGGTTCCACCGACGGCCCCGTTCGGTGCGGTGCCCCCGACCTCCGCGCCGCCTGCGGCTCCGTACGGCACGGTGCCGCCGACGGCCCCGTTCGGTGCGGTGCCGCCGACGGCCCCGTTCGGTGCGGTGCCGCCGACGTCGGCTCCGCCTGGTGGCCCGTATGGCGCCGTGCCGCCGACGTCGGCTCCGCCTGGTGGCCCGTATGGCGCCGTGCCGCCGACGTCGGCTCCGCCTGGTGGCCCGTATGGCGCCGTGCCGCCGACGTCGGCTCCGCCTGGTGGCCCGTACGGTGCGGTGCCACCCGCGTCCGGGCCGCCCATGGGTGCCGGCCCGTACGGTCCGTACCCGCCGGTCGGACCGACGCCGTCGAGCGGCTCGGGCAAGGGAAAGATCCTCGCCATCGTCGGTGGTGCGGTCGCGGTCGTGCTGCTGGTGGTGCTGGCGGTACCGCTACTGCTCTGGATGAACGGCGACTCCGAGGACCCCAGGAACACGGCCGGCTCGGGTCCGGGCGGCTCCGGGGCGTCGCCCAGCGCCGCGCCGATGACTCCGCCGGAGTACCAGGCCCTGCTGGCCACGGTCGACAAGTCGGTCGGCGACGCGTTCGGCAAGCTCGGCGGGGCGAAGAGCCCGAAGGCGGTCGGGACGGCGGTGGACGGCATCGAGGCCGCCGTCGAGAAGCAGATCGAGGCGTTGAGCCGCGTCGTGCCGCCGCCGAACGCGGCCACCGCGCACGCCGACCTGCTCAGCGCGCTGGAAGGGCTGAGCGACTCGCTGGCCGAGACCGGTTCGGCGGCCGGCGCCGGCGAGGTCTGCCTCGGCTCCTCGGCGCTGGCCCGGCTCAGCCGCGAGTCGTCCGCCCAGGACGTGCGCGCCGCCCAGCAGGCGCTCGCGACGGCGGACCCGGCGCAGTCGTACCAGGTCGGACAGTTCGTGCCGAAGAAGACCTCGGACAGCAACCGGCGGCTCGGCAACGGCAAGTTCCTCAAGCGGAACCGGAGCGGGCTCGGCGAGCTCAAGATCGAGAACGACGGCGGCACCGACGCGGTCATCAACGTCGTCCGCAACGGCTCCAAGAGCGCGTCGATCAGCGTCTACGTCCGGGCCAAGGGCAAGGTCACGGTCGGCGGCGTCCGGGACGGCACGTACCGGATCTACATGACCGGCGGGAAGGACTGGGACGGCAAGGCCAAGGCGTTCAGCCGCGACTGCAACTTCCAGCGCTTCGAGGACAGTTTCAAGTTCAGCACCACCTCGTCGCAGTACACTATCTGGACGATCACGCTGACGCCGACGGCGGGTGGCAACGCCCGTACCAGTGACGTCGACCCCGGAGACTTCCCGGGCTGACCGTCGCGCTCCGGGGGCGTACCCCGGAGGGCAACCCCGAGCCCGCTCCGGCCGCCGCACGCGGCCGGGGCGGGCTTTTCGTCGTCGCGATCTGACCGCTCCGTCCCCGGCCCACCCTCCCATTCGGTCGACGGGCTCGGCTGACTGCTGCCCATCCGGCCCTGCGGGGCGGCCCGACGCGGGAGGGGTGGGCCGGGAAGGATGCACAAATTCTGTGCACAGAGCTTGTGCATAGATTCTGTGCACAAGTACTGTGCATCTCATGTCCGTCCTTCCGCCGCCGCCCGGCACCGAACCGTCGCAGGTGCACCTCGACGTCGCCCAGATCCGGGTCCTGGCCCATCCGCTCCGGGCACGACTGCTCTCCGCGCTGCGCTCGGCCGGTCCGGCCACCGCGACCCGACTCGCGCAGGCACTCGACACCAACACCGGCGCGACCAGCTACCACCTCCGCCAACTCGCCGACGCGGGACTCGTCGAGGAGGAGGTCGAGCGGGGCACCGGCCGGCAGCGCTGGTGGCGGGCGGCGCACCAGCTCAGTCACTGGCGACCCACCGACTTCGACCAGCATCCGGACGCCCGCGCGGCGGCTGACTGGCTCTACCGGTACGCCCTGCGGGTCCACGCCGACCAGGCCGAGCGCTGGGTGGAGAACCAGCAGGAGTTTCCGGTCGAGTGGCGGGAGGCGGCCGGTCTCTCCGACTACCTGCTCCGGTTGACCCCCGGGCAGCTCCAGCAGCTCTCCGACGAACTGCACGCCGTGCTGGACCGCTACCGGCACGCCCTCGTCTCCGTCGACGACCCGGCCCAGCAGGAGCAGACCGAGGAGCCGGGCGGGACCGAGCGCGTACTGCTCTACCTGCACGCCTTCCCGGTGCGCGGGCCGATGCCCCTCGCCGCACCCCCGTTCGACGGCCCCGAGGCCGAGGAGGAGATCCCGTGAGCAGTTTGACCGCCGCCCAGGTGAGACACCGCTACCTGATCCTGCACGGGCTGCGTTGGCTGCCCATCGGCTTCCTGATTCCTGTGATCACCCTGCTGCTGCTCGAACGAGGGCTGACCCTGCCGCAGGTCGGTCTGGTCGCCGCCGCCCAGGGCCTGGTCGTGCTGGCGCTGGAGTTGCCGACCGGTGGGCTGGCCGACGCGCTGGGGCGCAAGCCGGTGCTGATCGCCGCCACCCTGATCAACCTCGGTTCGCTGGTGCTCTTCGTCTTCGCCGACTCGTTCGTGCTGTTCTTCCTGCTCTTCGTGCTCCAGGGGATCTTCCGGGCGCTGGACAGCGGCCCGCTCGAATCCTGGTACGTCGACGCCGCGCTGGCCGCCGACCCGGAGAGCGAGTACGAGCGCGGGCTCAGCGCCGGGGGAGTGGTGGTCGGGGTCTGCATCGCGGCCGGGGCACTGCTCGCCGGCGGGCTGGTCGCCCTCGGGCCGGTGGGCCCGTTCAGCGCGCTCACCGTCCCGGTGCTGGCCGCGGTGGCACTGGAGGTTGTCGCCCTGGCCGCCCTGCTGCTGCTCCTGGTCGAGGTACGTCCCGCGGCCGGCGTCGCCACGCTGCGCTCCTCGGTCCGGGCGGTGCCCCGGGCGATCGGCGGCGCGTTCGGACTGCTGCGCCGGTCCCGGATCGTGCTCGCCCTGGTCGCGGTGGAGCTGTTCTGGGGCTTCGGCATGGTCACCTTCGAGACGCTGCTGCCGGTACGGCTCTCCGAGGTGATCGGTGACGCGGACAAGGCGGCGGCGCTGCTCGGTCCCACCGGCTCGGCGGCATGGCTGGCCTCGGCCGGCGGCGCGGCGCTGATCGCGTACGTCGCCCGGTGGCTGGGCGCGCCGTTGACCGCCGGGCTGCTGCGCGTCCTGCAGGGCGCCACCGTGGTCGGTATGGCGCTGCTTGCCGGGCCGGCCGGGATCATCGCCGCCTACCTGTTCTGTTACGCCATCCACGGTGCGTCGAACCCGCTGCACATGGGTCTGTTGCACCGTCAGGTCGACGGGCCGTACCGCAACAGCGTCGTCTCGCTCAACTCGATGATGGCCCAGCCCGCCGCCGCGCTCGGCGGCGTGCTGCTGACCGCACTCGCCGCGGCGACCTCGGTCGGTACGGCGATGGTGGTCGGCGCCGTGGTGCTCGCCGTCGCCGCACCGCTCTACCTGCCCGCCTGGCTGGCCGGACGGGGCAGGGCCGGCTCCGCCGGCCCGGATGCCCCCGGCCCGGTGGGTCCGGACGGTTCCGGCCCGGCCGGCCCGGGAGCGACCGTCCCAGCGGGCCCGGAGCCGTTCGGGACCGAGCCGGCGGAGCCCGCCGTGGCGCCCGGGCAACGGCAGCCGGCCGAACCGGCACCGGCCGGCGGGCGGGGTTGAACCGGTACCTCCGGAGGTGGTGCGTCCGGCACGCCACCTCCGGGACCTGATCGCCGGCCGGGATTGGCCGGTGGCGACGTTGGGTACAACCTGGCCGACCTACTGGGACCCCCACCGGGAGGAACTCATGCTCGCCTACATCGCCGCCGGCATCTTCGGCTTCGCCCTACTGCTCGACCTCTTCGACTCCGACCTCGGCGCGCCGGACCTGTTCAACGTGCACACCCTGCTGATGCTCGGCCTGCTGTTCCTCGCGCTCTACCTGGCCGGGGTGGGCCGGGGGCCGGGCACCGCCGGTGGTGGCGGACGGTGGTACCGGGGCCGTCGCCCCGGTCGTGGCTGATCGGAACCGCCTGACGACCGGCCCGGTCATCGGTGCATTTCCGGCACCGGAAACCGGGCCGGTAGTGTCTTCGTGATGGAGTCCGACGGCCTATTCTCGCTTGTCGATCCCGGTGGCGGGCCTGCCGCGTCGGCCGGGACCGGCGCCGCTGGCTTCACCGCACCGGCCGTCGATTCGCCGCTGCCGGTCCGGATGCGTCCGACCAGGCTCGACGAGTTGGTGGGGCAGGACCACCTGCTGGCGCCGGGCTCGCCGCTGCGTCAACTGGTCAGTGGCGCGGCGCCGATGTCGGTGATCCTCTGGGGGCCACCGGGCAGCGGCAAGACCACGATCGCGCACCTGGTCGCGGGCGCCACCGAGCGACGCTTCGTGGCGATGTCGGCCCTCTCCGCCGGGGTGAAGGACGTTCGCGCGGTCATCGACACGGCCCGGCGGGAGCGCCGGGCCGGCGGCCCGCCGACGGTGCTCTTCATCGACGAGGTGCACCGGTTCAGCAAGACGCAGCAGGATTCCCTGCTGGCGGCGGTCGAGGACCGGACGGTCACCCTGCTGGCGGCCACCACCGAGAATCCGTACTTCTCGATCATCTCGCCGCTGCTGTCCCGGTGCGTGCTGCTCACCCTGCAGCCGCTGACCGACGACGCGGTCCGGGGGCTGCTCCGCCGGGCGACCACCGACGAGCGCGGTCTCGGCGGCACGCTCAGCCTGGCCCCCGACGCCGAGGACCACCTGGTCCGGCTCGCCGGCGGAGACGTGCGCAAGGCGCTCACCGCCCTGGAGGCGGCGGCCGGCTCGGCGACCGCGCTCGGCGGTACGGTGATCGACCTGGCCACCGCCGAGCAGGCGGTCGACGTGGCGGCGGTGCGCTACGACCGGGACGGTGACGCCCACTACGACGTCACCAGCGCGTTCATCAAGAGCATGCGTGGCTCCGATGTGGATGCCGCGGTGCACTGGCTGGCCCGGATGCTGGTCGCCGGCGAGGATCCCCGGTTCATCGCCCGGCGGATCGTGATCTTCGCCAGTGAGGACGTCGGCATGGCCGACCCGAGCGCGTTGAGCGTCGCGACCGCCGCCGCCCATGCCGTGGAGTACGTCGGGCTGCCCGAGGCGCAGCTCAACCTCGCCCAGGCGGTGATCCACATGGCCACCGCACCGAAGTCGAACTCGTCGACCACCGCGATCGGCGCCGCGATCGCCGACGTACGTGCCGGACGCGGTGGCCCGGTGCCCCGGGCGTTGCGTGACGCGCACTATCCCGGATCGCGGGGACTCGGGCACGGCACCGGGTACCGCTATCCGCACGACGACCACCGGGGTGTGGTCACCCAGCAGTACGCGCCCGACGACCTGGTCGGGGTGGAGTACTACCGACCGACCGGACACGGTGCCGAGCGCGCGGTGAGTACCCGGCTGCCACTGCTCCGCCGGATCGTCCGGGGCCAGGCCGCCCCACCGTCGGGTGACGGCGGCGGTAGACCGTCGGGTCGCGGCGGCGGTCCACCGTCAGGTGACGGCGGCGCCCCGGCATCGGGTGGTGGTGGTGCGCCGCCGGCCGGGGGCGGTGGCGGTCCGGCGGACGCAACGGAGTCGGCCGCGACGAAGGCGGACCAGAACGGTCGTACCGGGGACACGACCCCGAACGGCCGGACGGCGGACGGGATCGGGGACGACAGGGTGGCGCAGGACAGCGACGGAACGTCGGTCGGGGAGGCAGACCAGTGAGATCGCGCGGTTCGGACCCGGGCGAGGACGCCCACGACGAGCGGCGGGAGCCACGGGGCAAGGGCCGCCGCTGGGGCCGGGGCAAGTCGGAGGAGGTGCCCGAGCAGCCCGAGGTGAGCGGCGAGGAACTCGGCTGGATCGCCGACCTGCGTACCGCCAAGGAGGAGCGGTCGGCGATCGGCCCCGGCGACGGCGTCCCCGCCAACCCGCCGGAGCGGCTGCCCGGCGCACCGGAGGCGTCGTCGGGCAGTGCCCGGGACCGCGCCTTGGCGGAACTGTCGGATCCGCCGCCGCCCGGTCGGGCGGAGCCGGCGACGGGCGGGATGGCGCCTCCGGTCGGCCGGGGGGAACCGGCCGGCCCGGGCGAGCGACCCGGCCCGGTCTTCCCCCCGACGCCGTCGGGATCTCCGACCGGTCCCGCCGAGTACCCGGGCCGGGCCGGCGGGCCGCCGGTCGGCTTTCCTCCGGCGGCGGGCGCCACACCGGCCGCCGGACCAGCGCCCGGTGCCGCGGTGCGCCCCGGGCCGTGGCCGGGCGTACCGGTGGACCGGGGCCCGGTGGACGAGCGGACCCCGCCGCCCGGCGTCCGGCCCGACGGTCGACCGGGTACCGACCCGGGTGTCGAGCCGCCGACCGGTGGCATCCACCAGCCACGCCACGGTGGCCCGGCCGAGCCGCCACCGGGACGCCGGTCGGCGGGGATCCGGCCGGACGACCGGCCCGCCGGTCGGCACGGGCATGCCGCCACGCCGGGCACCCCGACCGGCCCGTCGGCCGGCCGGCACAGTCAACCGCCGCCGGCCGGCGATGTTGTCGTACCCGCGTCGGGCAACGCGCCACCGCTGCCGGGTGTGTCCGCGCCGACGGCCCCGCCGGACCGTCCCGCCGCGGCTGGGCCGGGAGCGGTCGACCCGGCCAGGCCCGGCGTACGTCCGGCCGGTGCCGTGCCGGGCGCGCACGCCGCGCCAGGTGCTCCACCACTGCGGCCCGCCGGTGCCGGTGACGACCCCGGTACCGGCCACTCCGGTCCGCTGACGGACCGGCTCCGGCCGGCGGGGCGGCCGGCCGGCGGCCGCCCGATCGTCCCGGCGGGTGGCTTCGGCCCCACCGTCTCCGGCCCTCCCGGGTCGCCGCTCGGTGAACCCGTCAGCGGGTCCGCACCGGCGAGCCGGGAACCCGGTCCGCCGACAGTGACCCACCCGCCGGCCGGTGCGCCGGGCCTCGACACCGAGCGGCCGGGCGGCCGACACGGTGGCGGTCGACACGAGGCGCCGCCGGGCGACGACCCCGTTCCGCCACCTCGTGGGCCGCGCGTCCGGCCCGGAGCCGAACCCCCGCCCGCCCCTCGTCCGTCCGGCCCCGGTCCGGTCGGCCGGCACAGCGGCGGACTGCCGGTGGTGCCGGGCCGGCAGGGGGAGGTGAGTCCGGCCGACGCCGGACCGCGTCCTGACGGGCCACCACCCTCGGTGGGCGGGGCACGGACCGCTGTCCCGCCGGTTCCGCCCGCGCCGCCCGGTCCGGGTCCGCGCCCCGGTGGGACCGACCGCCCGACGGGTCCGGTGGAGACCGGCCGTCCTGCCGCCGCGGCCCGTGGTCCGATGGCTCCGGACCGCTCCCGGCCGGTGCCTGGACAGCCCGCCGGCGGGCCCGGGGAACCCGGCCGTCCCGGGCCGGAGTCCCGGCAGACCCCGGGGCAGGGCCCGCCGCCGGCCCGGACCGGCCCGGTCCCGGCAGGTCGGGGACCCGCCGTCACACCGGGTGCCCCGGTGCGTGCGGGTGTGGCCGTGCCGCCGGCTGCCCCGGTGCGTGCGGGTGCGGCCGTACCGCCGGCTGCCCCGGTGCGTGCGGGTGCGGCCGTACCGCCGGTTGATTCGCCGTCGGCGGGTGCCGCCCCGGTGGCCGGCGTCGCCCGACCGGATGGTGTCGAGCCGCGTACCGGACCGGGAGGTGGGCGGCCGGCTGAGCCGGGCCAGCCCCACGACCGGTCCGGGGAGGCGTCCGACGAACGGGAACCGGTGCCGGGTGCGCGTACCGACCTGCGGCACCAGATCCGCGAGCAGCGTCGGCTCCGGACCATCGCCCTGCTGCTGGCGAGCCTGCTGGTGCTCGGCGCGCTGCCGACGTACTTCGGTATCCGGGCGGCGACCCGCGATCCCGTCTTCAACTCCCTCGACGCCCTCACCGTGCCCGCCTGGGCCGAGCAGGACATCGTGGACGGGGTGAGCGGCAGCCGGTGGTGCCTGCTCGAATGCCGGTTCCGGGAACGGACCCTGGAGTCCGAACGGCCCTGGGAGGAGACCGCCCAGGCGTACGAGTCCGCGTTGACCGGCGAGGGCTGGCAGCCCTGGAAGGTGGCGCTCTGCCCGGAGCAGCCGGTGGAGAACCAGCACTACAGCTGCTGGCGGCGGGACGAGTTGACGCTCGACCTCTGGGTACGCCCACCGGCCTGCCCGGAGGCTGTGCCGGGCGAGTCCCCGGGAGCGCCTCCGGCGGAGGGTACCGAGCCCGGTGACCCGGCCGGAGCGGAGAATCCGGGTACGGACTGCCAGGGGTCGGTGATCTCGATCAAGGTACGCAACGCGATCGCGGACGACCGGCTCGGCCCGAGGCCGACCACCGACCCGTCGTTCCCCGGTGTGGACCCTGACCTGCCGCTGCCGGACGACCTGCTCCCCACACCCACCCCGTCGTGAGGCCGGTGGTCGTCACCGACGGTAGGGTTGGCGGTTGATACTCCGATGGGCGATCCGGCGTGCCGTTGCAGAGCGGCGACACGCCGGTGTCCGAGTGAGACGGTCGCGCGTTTCAAGACGGTGCATGGAGGAGGACACGGGTGGACGCTGGAGAGATCGGTCAGATCGCCGCGCTCGTCGCGGCCGGGGCGTTCCTGATGCTGGTGCTGGTGATGGCCAGGCCGATCTGGCGGCTGGGCAACACCGTCGACGCGGCGACCCGGGCGATCAACGACATCAACGAGCGTACGGCGCCGCTGCTCACGAACATGAACGTGACCATCGAGAACGTGAACACGGCGCTGGGGCAGGTGCACACCTCGCTCGACGGGGTCAACATCCAGCTCGCGAAGATCGACACGATGACCGGGCACGCCCAGAACGTCACCGCCAATGTCGCGAACCTGGCCACCGTGATCTCCGCCGCCGCGGCGAACCCGCTGGTCAAGGTGGCGGCGTTCGGGTACGGCGTACGTCGGGCCGCCGCCGCCCGCCGCAGCGCGGAGCAGGAGCGTGAGGTCCGTACCACGCTGAAGCAGCAGCGCCGGGCCAGCCGGCGCGGCGGGCGGTGACCGGGACCCCCGGCGATCCGGGCCGACCCGTCGGTGGGTCCGTCCCGATCTCGGCGGGTCGACGTCGCGGCCCGTCCCCGGGCCCGGGTTCGCCGGTCCGGCGGGGATCCAACCTTGACCTGCCGCACCCGGTGGTGGACCCGCCGCGTGCGGCGCCCCGGCACGGAGAGAGGATGGGGCCATGAAGCGACTGCTCTGGTTGGGCATCGGACTCGCCGTCGGCGCGCTGGTCGTCCGCAAGGTGACCCGGACGGCCCAGGCGTACACGCCGGGCGGGATCGCCAGCTCGTTGACCGAGTCCGCCGGCGGCCTGGTCCAGGCGCTGCGGGACTTCGCGGACGACGTCCGGGACGGCATGGCCGAGCGCGAGCAGCAGATCCACGAGGCGTTCGCCGAGGGCGTGGCGTTCGACGACCAGTTCGCCGAGCTGCGGGAGGACCCCCGGCTCGGCGACCGTGAGCTATTTCCGGAGGAAGGCACCAGATGAGAACGGCGGAAGTCAAGCGGCGCTACCTGGCGCACTTCGAGGCCAACGGCCACACGGTGGTGCCGTCCGCTCCGCTGCCGGCGATCGACGACCCGAACCTGCTGTTCGTCAACGCCGGCATGGTGCAGTTCGTGCCGTACTTCCTCGGCCAGCAGACGCCGTCGTTCCGGCGGGCGGTGTCGGTGCAGAAGTGCATCCGTACGCCGGACATCGACGAGGTCGGCAAGACCTCGCGGCACGGCACGTTCTTCCAGATGAACGGCAACTTCTCCTTCGGTGACTACTTCAAGGACGGGGCGATCCCGTTCGCCTGGGACCTGGTGACGAAGCCGGTCGACCAGGGTGGGTTCGGGCTGGATCCGGAGCGGATCTGGGTGACCGTCTACCTGGACGACGACGAGGCCGAGGCGATCTGGCTCCGGACCGGGGTGCCGGCCGAGCGGATCGTACGCCGGGGCAAGAAGGACAACTTCTGGTCGATGGGGATCCCCGGCCCGGCCGGCCCCTGCTCCGAGCTCTACTACGACCGGGGCCCGGCATACGGTCGGGAGGGTGGTCCGGAGGTCGACGAGGACCGCTACCTGGAGTTCTGGAACCTCGTCTTCATGCAGTACGACATCGGTGACGTACGCAGCAAGGAGGAGTTCCGGATCCTCGGCGAGTTGCCGGCGAAGAACATCGACACCGGCATGGGCCTGGAGCGGATGGCCTCGATCCTGCAGGGTGTCGACAACCTGTACGAGATCGACGAGGTGCGGCCGATCCTGGACCGGGCGGCGGAGCTGACCGGCAAGCGGTACGGCGCGCACTCCGGGCACGCCGCGTCGGAGTCGCATCCGGACGACGTACGGCTGCGGGTGATCGCCGACCACGTGCGGACCTCGCTGATGCTGATCGGTGACGGGGTGACCCCGTCCAACGAGGGTCGCGGCTACGTGCTGCGCCGGATCATGCGGCGGGCGATCCGGGCGGTCCGACTGCTCGGCTGGCAGGAGCGGGCGTTGCCGGAGCTGCTGCCGGTGGCCCGGGACTGCATGGCCCCGTCCTACCCGGAACTGGCCAAGGAGTTCGACCGCATCTCGTCGTACGCGTACGCCGAGGAGGACGCGTTCCTGGCCACGCTGCGGGCGGGGACCACGATCCTGGACACCGCGATCGCCGACACCCGTTCGGCGGGTGGCAGCCGGCTCTCCGGTGACAAGGCGTTCCAGCTGCACGACACGTACGGCTTCCCGATCGACCTGACCCTGGAGATCGCGGCCGAGCAGGGGCTGCAGGTCGACCAGGAGGGCTTCCGTCGGCTGATGGCCGACCAGCGGGCCCGGGCCAAGGCCGACGCGCAGGCGCGCAAGACCGGGCACGTGGACCTGTCGGCGTACCGGTCGGTGCTGGACGCGGGCGGCCCGGTCCAGTTCACCGGCTACACCGAGGTCTCCCGCGAGTCGGCGGTACGGGCGCTGCTCGGTGCCGGCGGCGTCGCGGTCGAGGCGGCCGGCGAGGGGGAGACCGTCGAGCTGGTGCTGGACTCGACGCCGTTCTACGCCGAGGGTGGTGGCCAGCAGCCCGATGTGGGCCTGATCACGGTCGGCGGCGGCCAGGTCGAGGTGCTCGACGTGCAGCAGCCGATCCCGGGGTTGATCGTGCACCGGGCCCGGGTGGTCCGGGGTGAGGTCCGCCGGGGTGAGGCCGGGCTGGCCGAGATCGACATCACCCGGCGTCGGGCGATCTCCCGCTCACACACCGCCACCCACCTGGTGCACCAGACGATGCGGAACTTCCTCGGCGAGGCGGCGACCCAGGCGGGTTCGCTGAACGCGCCGGGTCGGCTGCGGTTCGACTTCAACACCCCGACCGGGGTGGCGCCGAGCGTGCTCACCGACGTCGAGCAGCAGATCAACGAGGTGCTCCTGGCCGACCTGGAGGTGCGGGCCTTCATCACCTCCCAGGAGGAGGCACGCCGGCTCGGCGCGATGGCCCTGTTCGGCGAGAAGTACGGCGACGAGGTGCGGGTCGTCGAGGTCGGCGACTACGCCCGTGAGCTGTGCGGCGGTACCCACGTGGCCCGTTCGGCGCAGCTCGGCCTGGTCAAGATCCTCTCCGAGTCGTCGATCGGCTCCGGGGTCCGCCGGGTGGAGGCGTTGGTCGGCCTCGACGCGTTCCGGTTCCTGGCCAAGGAGCACCTGCTGGTCTCCCGGCTGGCCGAGCTGTACCGGGTGCCCAGTGAGCAGGTGGCGGACCGGGTGGAGCAGACCGTCGCCCAACTGCGTGACGCCGAACGGGAGCTGGAGAAGCTCCGGGCGCAGCTGGTCCTCGGTGGCGCGGCGGCGCTGGCCCAGCAGGCCCGGGACGTCCGCGGTGTCGCCTACGTCGGTACCGAGGCGCCGGAGGGCGCGGCCGGCAATGACGTGCGTACTCTCGCCCAGGAGATCCGGGGCAAGATCGACCCGGCCCGTCCGGCGGTGGTCGCGGTGGCCGCCCGGTCCGGCGGCAAGGCGTCGCTGGTGGTCGCGGTGAACCCGGCGGCCAAGGAGCGGGGGGTCTCGGCGGCGACCCTGGTCAAGGGCGCGCTCTCCGGCCGGGGCGGCGGCAACGCCGATCTCGCGCAGGGCGGCGGGCTGCCGGCCGGCGAGGCGCCCGCGCTGCTGGTCGCGGTCGAGAAGGCGCTGGCCGAGGCGTGAGGCCGGGGTACACCGGGAGAAGCAGTCGTGACGTTCCGGTCAGGTGACCGTGGGCCCGCTCCGGGCCTGGTTGCCCGGGGTGCGGCCGTTGTGATTGGATCTTCAGCCACGACGGCCCGCCCCCGCACCGGGGCAGGCCTGCCGACGGACGGGCTACGCGGAGGATTCGGATGACCGGATGGTCCCGTGGCGTACGACTCGGCGTGGACGTCGGCCAGGTGCGGGTGGGCATCGCGCTCTCCGATCCGGACGGCATCCTCGCCACCCCGCTGGTCACGCTGGCCCGGGACGTACGGACCGGTCCGGACGGGGTGCCGACCGATATCTCGGAAGTCGCGCGACTCGTCGAACTTCACGAGGCGGTGGCGGTGGTGGTCGGTCTGCCGGTGAACCTGGCCGGTGGCCACGGTCCCGCGGCGGTGCACGTGCAGGCGTACGCCGCGCGGCTGGCCGAGGCGGTCGCCCCGGTGCCGGTGGAATTCGTGGATGAGAGGATGTCGACGGTCGTGGCTTCTCGTAGGCTGGCCGAGCGGGGCGTCCGAGGACGGCGTCAACGGGCGGTGGTCGATCAGGCGGCCGCGGTGGAGATTCTGCAGAGCTGGCTGGACAGGCAGCGGAGGCGGACGGAATGATCGACGATTTCGCGTTCGACGAGGACATGGAGAAGGGGCGGCACCGGCACGGCGCGCAACGCAAGCGGAACGGCAAGAAGAAGAAGCGCAAGAGCAGCCGTGGCCGTACGGTGGCGGCCCTGCTGATGGCCTTCGTCCTGCTGGGCGTGCTCGGCGGGGTCGGTTGGTACGGCTTCGACCGGGTCCAGGGCTACTTCATCACCCCGGACTACGACGGCGACGGCAGCGGCGAGGTCCGGGTCCAGATCGCCGAGGGCGAGAGCCTGGGCCAGATTGCCAGCACCCTGGTCGAGGCGGGCGTCGTCAAGAGCACCAAGGCGTTCATCGAGGCGGCCGACGAGAACTCCCGCAGCCAGAACATCCAGCCGGGCCTCTACAAGGTCCGCAAGGAGATGAGCGCGGCACTGGCGCTGACGGCTCTGCTTGACCCGAAGAACAAGCTGACGAACCTGCTCACCATTCGCGAGGGCAGGACCGCCAAGCAGATCTACAAACTGCTCTCCGAGCATACGAAGATCCCGGTCAAGGAGTTCGAGGCCGCCGCGAAGGACCCGGAGGAACTGGGCGTTCCGGATTTCTGGTTCGAGCGGAAAGACGGCCAGAAGAGTAAGAAGTCGATTGAGGGCTTCCTCTTCCCGGACAGCTACGACTTCCCGCCGGACTCCACCGCCGAGAGCATTCTCAAGCAGATGGTGCAGCGGTTCCTCAATGTGGCCGAGGAAATCGACTTCGTGAAGACGGTCGAGACCAAGCGCGGCGGCATCAGCCCGTACGAGGCGTTGATCGTGGCGTCGCTGGCGCAGGCCGAGGCGGGCAACAAGGACGACCTCGGCAAGATCGCCCGGGTCGCGTACAACCGGGCCTACGGCGACGTCCTGTACTGCGAGAACGGCAACGGCCTGATGAACTGCCTGGAGTTCGACGTCGGGGTCAACTACTACTGGGAGTTGACCGACGAGAAGACCAAGGCGTCGAAGGACATGACCGACGCCGACCTCTTCGACAAGAACAACCCGTACCGGATGCACGGCAGGGCCGGACTGACCCCGACGCCGATCAACAACCCGGGCAAGCAGGCCCTGGAGGGGGCGATGGACCCGCCGCCGGGGAAGTGGCTGTTCTTCGTGGCGGTCGACAAGGAGGGCCACTCCGAGTTCGCCGAGACCAACGCCGAGCACGAGCGGAACATCCAGAAGGCCCGCGAGAACGGCGTCCTCTGAGATGACGGTGGCACGCCGGGCGGCGGTGCTGGGCAAGCCGATCAGCCACTCGCTGTCACCGGTGATCCACAACGCCGGCTACGCGGCCGCCGGGTTGACCGGCTGGTCGTACACCGCGATCGAGTGCGCCGAGGCCGAGCTGCCCGACCGGGTGGCCGGCCTCGGCCCGGAGTGGGCCGGCCTGTCGCTCACCATGCCGTTGAAAGAGGTGGCGCTCGTGGTGGCCGGCGAGGTCTCGCCGGTCGCCGCCGCCGTCGGCGCCGCCAACACCCTGGTACGCCGCCCCGACGGATCCTGGTACGCCGACAACACCGACGTGCCGGGCATGGTCGAGGTGCTGGGCGGGGCGGGGGTGACCGAGGGCGCCGAGGTGGTCCTGCTCGGCGCCGGCGGTACCGCCCGGGCGGCGCTCGCCGCCGCCGCCCGACTGCGGGCGAGCCGGGTCAGCTGTCGGGTCCGGCGTCGGTCCGCCGGGGCGGAACTGGCTCCGCTGGCCGACGCGCTCGGCCTGCGGTTCGAGGTCGAGGACTGGGATGATCCGGCCGATCCCGGCCGGGCCGACGTGCTGGTCTCGACGGTGCCGAAGGGTGCGGCCGACCAGTTCGCCGGGGCGGCCCGGTCCTGGCGGCCCGGGACGGTGGTCTTCGACGTCGTCTACGACCCGTGGCCGACTCCGCTCGCGGCGGCCGCGTCGGCGGCCGGCTGTCGGATCGTTTCCGGCCTCGACCTGCTGCTGGCCCAGGCCGTCGGGCAGTTCGAGCAGTTCACCGGGGTGACCGCCCCGTTGTCGGCGATGCGGTCCGCGCTGGCCTCGGCACGGTCGGCCCGCTGACGGCTCCGGCCCCGCCGTCGCCCGGGTCGCGTGTGACGTCGCGTTCCGCGGGTTCGGGTTCCGGGTCGGGATCTCCCGGGCCGCGATCCGGGTGGGTGTCTGCCGGGGTGCCCGTACGTCCGCCTCGGGTGAGGGTGAGCACCGCGACCATCGAGAGGACCGTGGTGCCGAACATCACCACGGCCATCGGGACGGCACTGTCGTCCGGTCCGAGCCCGGCGAGCGGGGCGACCACCGACGCGATGCTCTGCTGGAGTGCGCCGAGCAGGGCCGCGGCGGTGCCCGCGTGGCCGGGGTGCCGGTCGAGTGCCAGGGCCAGCCCGTTGGGCAGCGTCATGCCGATGCTGGAGACGAAGATGAGCAGCGCCACCGCGACGGCCGCCAGGTTCCGGGTCGTCGCGCCGGTGAGCAGCACCGACCCGGCCAGTGTTCCGCCCAGCAGGCCGACGGTGAGCAGCCGGCGGGTGGGGAACCGGTCGAGCAGTCGGGCGTTGAGTTGGCCGACCACGGTCATCCCGGCGGCGTTGAGCCCGAAGAGCAGGCTGAACCAGCCGGCGGAGAGGGCGAAGACGTCCTGGAGCACGAACGACGATCCGGAGATGTAGGCGAACAGCGCGGAGAAGGCCAGGCCCTGGGTCAGGACGTACCCGACGTAGACGCGGTCGCTGAGCAGGGACCGTACCGCCCGGAGGGTGGCCGGCAGCCCACCGACGGTGCGGCGGGCCGGGGGCAGCGTCTCCGGCAGCCAGCACACCACCGCCACCAGGAGCAGCGCGCCGATGCCGGCCAGGGCGACGAAGGTGAGCTGCCAGGGGCCGAACTGCAGCACCAGGTTGCCGAGGGCGGGCGCGACCACCGGGGCGATCCCGAAGATCAGGATCAGTCGGGAGAAGTACTTGGCGGCCGCCCGTCCCGAGTAGAGGTCACGGACGATGGCGCGGGCGACCACCACACCCATGCCGCTCGCGATGCCCTGGGCCAGCCGCAGCGCCGCGAGCGCGCCGGCGGACGGTGCGAACGCGCAGAGCAGGCTGCACACCGTGTAGGCGGCGACGCCGGCCAGCACCGGCCACCGGCGGCCCCAACGGTCGCTGAGCGGCCCGGTGACCAGTTGGCCGAGGGCCAGACCGAGCAGGAACGTGGTGAGGGAGAGCTGTACCTCGGCCGGGGTGGCGTCGAGGACGTGGGTCATCGCGGGAAACGCCGGCAGGTACATGTCCAGCGACAGCGGACCCACCGCGGTGAGGGTGCCGAGTAGCAGCAGCAGGCCGACGGCGGCCCGGCCGGTCGGTGCCACTGGGCGTGGTGTGTCCACGACGTCCCCCTACGCTTGGATCGACGGAGACCTTAGCTCTGTCAGCAGAGCTATTGCGATGTGAAGTAGACGCCGCGGGGGCCGGGGATCGCAAGCCGGAGTCGCGCCGACGTGTCGGCCGACGTCCGGAGCACGCGGTCGGCGGCTGGGCAGGGGAGGGCGAGATGGAGGACGAGGCGACGGCGGTCGCGGCGCTCGGCACCGGCCTGGCCGAGGTGCAGCGGGTGTTGCGCCGGTCGATGAGCCGGCGCCTCGGCCGGCCGCCGCTGCCGGACGCGCAGGTGGAGGTGCTGCGGCTGGTCGAGCGCCGGCCCGGGATCAGCGTCAAGGAGGCGGCCGAGCGGTTGTGCACCGCCGCCAACACCGTCAGCACACTGGTCGGCGACCTCGTCGCCGCCGGCCTGCTGGACCGCGAGCGGGACCCGGACAACCGCCGACTGGTACGGCTCCGGCTCACCCCGGCCGCGCAGGACCGGATCGCCGCGGTCACCGCGGAACGCCGCGACCTGCTGCTGCGGGCGCTCGATCGCCTCGACGAGCCGGCCCGTCGGGAGATCATCCAGGCCGCGCCGCACCTGCGGCGGTTGGCGGACCTGCTTGTCGAGCAGGAACCCGGTCACCAGCTCCGGTCCGCAGAGCGGGACGGTGCGGGCGGCGCGGGATAGCCACCCCGGTCCGTGCCAAACTTGACCGGCGGCCGGCCGGTCCGGTCGCGGGCGAGGAGAGGGTTAGGTTCGTGTTGCGCTGGTTGACCGCAGGAGAGTCCCATGGTCCCGCCCTCGTCGCGGTCCTGGAGGGGGTGCCCGCCGGGATCGAGGTGACCAGCGAGGAGATCGTCCGGCAGTTGGCCCGGCGTCGGCTCGGCTACGGCCGGGGCGCCCGGATGGCCTTCGAGCAGGACGAGGTCGAGATCCTCGGGGGTCTCCGGCACGGTGTCACGCTGGGCAGCCCGGTGGCGATCCGGGTCGGCAACTCCGAGTGGCCGAAGTGGCGGACGGTGATGTCCGCCGATCCGGTCGACCCGGAGGTGCTGGCCGGGCAGGCCCGCAACGCCCCGCTGACCCGGCCCCGGCCCGGGCACGCCGACCTGGCCGGCATGCAGAAGTACGGCCACACCGACGCCCGACCGATCCTGGAGCGGGCCAGCGCCCGGGAGACCGCGGCACGGGTCGCGGTCGGCACGGTCGCCCGGGCACTGCTCCGCCAGTCGCTCGGCATCGAGATCGTCTCGCACGTGGTGGAACTCGGTTCGGTCGCGGCCAAGCCCGGGCTCCAGCCCCGACCAGAGGACGCCGAACGGATCGACGCCGACCCGCTGCGTTGCCTCGACCCGGAGGCGAGCGCCCGGATGGTCGCCGAGGTCGACGCCGCCAAGTCCGACGCCGACACGCTCGGCGGCATCGTCGAGGTCCTGGCGTACGGGGTGCCGCCGGGTCTGGGCAGCCACGTGCAGTGGGACCGCAAACTCGACGCCCGGCTCGCCGCCGCGCTGATGTCGATCCAGGCGATCAAGGGCGTGGAGATCGGCGACGCCTGGCAGCAGGCCCGGTCCCGCGGCTCGGTCGCGCACGACGAGATCGTCCCCACCGCGACCGGGGTGCGTCGGGTCACCGACCGGGCCGGTGGCCTGGAGGGTGGCATCACCACCGGCGAGCCGCTCCGGGTCCGGGCCGCGATGAAGCCGATCTCCTCGCTGAACCGCGCGCTCTCCACCGTGGACGTGACGACGGGTGAGCCGGCGACCGCGATCAACCAGCGTTCCGACGTCTGCGCCGTCCCGGCCGCCGCGATCGTCGCCGAGACGATGGTCGCGCTGGTGCTGGCCGAGGCGGCGACGGAGAAGTTCGGCG
This sequence comes from Plantactinospora sonchi, assembly GCF_036422035.1. Lineage (NCBI taxonomy): Bacteria > Bacillati > Actinomycetota > Actinomycetes > Micromonosporales > Micromonosporaceae > Plantactinospora > Plantactinospora sonchi. Next base: position 128,860 of record NZ_JAZGQK010000023.1, on the reverse strand, counting down.
GCGACTCGGTCGCCGAGATCAGTCGCAACGTCGCCGGGTACCTCGACAACCTGGTGATCCACTGATGGCGCCGGTCTGTGTACTGGTCGGTGCCCCGGGGGCCGGTAAGACGAGCACCGGGCTGCTGGTCGCCAAGGGGCTCGGCGTCGACTTCCGGGACACCGACAGCGACATCGAGGCGACGGCCGGAAAGAGCATCCCCGAGATCTTCATCGACGAGGGTGAGGCGTACTTCCGTACCCTGGAGCGGGCCGCGGTGGCGGCGGCGCTGGCCTCGTTCGACGGTGTGCTCGCCCTCGGTGGCGGGGCGGTCATGGCCGAGGAGAGCCGGGCGGCGTTGGCCGGGCACCGGGTGATCCACCTGTCGGTGGAGCTGTCCGACGCGGTCCGGCGGGTCGGCCTCGGCTCCGGTCGGCCACTGCTCGCGATCAACCCCCGGGCCACCCTGAAGCACCTGCTCGACCTGCGACGGCCGGTCTACGACGAGGTGGCGACCTGGACGGTGGTCACCGACGGCCGCACCCCGGAGCAGGTCGCCGACGAGATCCTGGCGGGTCTCGCCGGCGACGCCGGGTAGCCCGGCGGCGGGTCAGCCCACCGGTGCCGTCTGCCGCCCGATCCGGTCGAGCAGTTCGGTCAGCGACTTCGGCTCGCTGAGCATCGGCCAGTGCCCGGTCGGCAGGCTGTGGAGTTCGGCGCCGGCCAGCCCGGCGAAGAACGGGTTGCCCTGGGCCACCATCTCCCGCACCATCTCCACCGGGAACGTGCAGACGATCAGCGCGGTCGGCACCGGCCGGCCGCCACCGACGTGGACCCGGTCGGTGGCGGTGCGCAGCGGTTGACCGGTGGCCCGGGTCCGCAACAGGTCGAGCAGTTCGTCGTCCAGCCCGGCGAGGTTGGCCGGGTCCTCGGCCGGATCCCAGGCCGGCGGCGGCAGCAGGTGCCCGTCACCGATCAGCTCCCGGAGCCGCTCCTGCTCCTCGGGCGGGTGGGTGTCGAACTGCGCCATCCCGTCCGGCAGCGGCCCACTGTCCAGATAGACCACCCGCGACAGCCGGTCCGGGATCCGTTCCGCCGCCTGCTGGACCGGCATCGCACCGCCGGAGTGCCCGACCAGCACCACGTCCCGCAGGTCCGCCTCCTCGACCAGTCGCACGATGTCGCTGGTGTGGGTCTCCAGGTCGACGTCCGGGCCGGCCAGGTGCGCCCGTTCGGCGACTCCGCTGAGGGTGACCGGGTGGACCTGGTGTCCGGCCGCCCGCAGCCCGGCGGCGACCTCCTGCCAGGCCCAGGCGCCGAGCCAGAATCCGGGAACGAGTACGTACGTGGCCATCTGTTTCCTCCGTCGTGGTGGTGTGCCGTGAACGGTAGGGTTGAATCCGGGCAGCTTTCGCCCGGATTGGAGAGGTGACCCGTGTCACATCCGGCCGCCCGGGTGCTCAGCCTGCTCGAACTGCTGCAGACCCACCACCGGCTCACCGGCGCCGACCTCGCCGCCCGGCTCGGCGTCGACGAACGGACCGTGCGCCGGTACGCGACCACCCTGGTCGACCTCGGTATTCCGGTGCAGGCCGCCCGGGGCCGGTACGGCGGCTACCGGCTCCGACCCGGATACAAACTGCCACCGCTGATGCTCAGTGACGACGAGGCGGTGGCGGTGATGCTCGGGCTGGTCGCCGCCGAACAGCTCGGCCTGACCACCGCCGCGCCGGCCGCCGGGCTCGCCGAGGCGAAGATCCGTCGGGTGCTGCCGGTGCCCCTCGCCGAGCGGCTCGCCGCCGTACAGGAGACGCTCGGGTTCAGTCTGCGCCGCCGGGCCGAGGTGCCCCGGCCGGCCACCGCCACCCTGCTGGCGCTCGGCGAGGCGACCCGGGCGCGACGCCGGATCACCATCGGCTACCGGTCCTGGGCCGGCGAGCCGTCGGTGCGCGACGTCGACCCGTACGGGCTGGTGTTCCATGCCGGCCGGTGGTACGTCACCGGCCACGACCACCGGCGCGGCGAGGTACGGACCTTCCGGCTCGACCGGATCGCCTCGGTCACCCCCGGCTCGGCGACCTTCGAGGCACCCGGGGACTTCGACCCGGTCGGCCACGTCACCCGGTCCCTGGCCGGGGTGGCGTACCGCTGGGAGGTGGAGGTGCTGCTGGAGATCGATCTGGTGCAGGCCCGGCAGCGGATCCCGCCGAGCGCCGCCGAGCTGACCGGCACCGCCGACGGCGTCCTGCTGCGGGCCCGGGCCGAGGACCTGACCGGAATGGCGCAGATGCTCGCCGGACTGGGCTGGGCGTTCACCGTCCGGCGCCCCGACGAACTGCGCGGCGCCGTCAGCGCGTACGCCGGCCGGCTCGCCGGCTACGCGGAGCGGCGCTGACCCGGCGGACCGGACCGTGTGGACCCGCGCCTGGCGTCGTGATGCGAGGCTGTGCCGCATGAGAATCAATCGATCTCGGATCGCCGTCGGGATGATCCTGGCGGCGGTCCTCGCGGTCATGGCGGACCCGGCGACGGCGGCCCCGCACAACAGGCCGCAGAAGACGGACCCGGCGGTCGTGGCCACGGACCGGGGCCCGGTGCGGGGCACAGTGGACGGTCGGACCCGGACCTTCCAGGGGATACCGTACGCGGCACCGCCGGTCGGTGAACTACGCTGGACCGCGCCGCGACCGGCCGCTCCCTGGGCGGGGGTCCGGGACGCGGACCGGCCGGGGAACCCCTGTCCACAGTTGCCCGATCCGGTGTCCGGCCAGACCGGCAGCGTGACCGAGGACTGCCTGTACCTGAACGTGACCACGCCGCGCGGTCGTCCGGAACGGCCGCGTCCCGTGCTCGTCTGGCTGCACGGCGGCGCCTTCCGCGGCGGTGACGGCGGCGACTTCGACGAGCGGCGGCTCGCCGCCACCGGCGACGTGGTGGTGGTGAACCTCAACTACCGGCTCGGCGTGCTGGGTTTCCTCGGCTATCCCGGACTGGCCGGTTCGGGCACCTTCGGCCTCCAGGACCAGCAGGCCGCGCTCCGCTGGGTCCAGCGGAACATCGCGGCGTTCGGCGGTGATCCGGGCAACGTCACCCTGTTCGGCGAGTCCGCCGGCGCCGACGCGGTCTGCGCCCAGCTGGTCTCGCCGACGGCGGCCGAGCTGTTCCACCGGGTGGTCATGCAGAGCGCCAACTGCTCCTCGGCGAACTTCGTCGACGTGATCCTGCCCGGCGCCGGTCCGACCAGCGACACCTGGAAGCCGGTGGCGACCGCCGAGCAACTCGGTTCGGCGCTGGCGGCGAACGCGCTGGGCTGCGCCGACCTCGACTGCCTGCGGTCGCGGAGCGTCGCCGAACTGTTGGCCGACACGTCCGTCTACTGGAGCCCGGCGATCGGCACCCCGACCCTTCCGCTGCATCCGGCGGAGGCGCTGCGGCAGGGCCGGTTCCACCGCGTCCCGGTGCTGTACGGCCACACCCGTGACGAGGGAAGTTTCTTCGTCGCGGGGTTCTACGGCGGGCTCGACGAGCCGACGTACCAGTGGCTGCTGGGGTCGGCGTTCGGTGCCCGGGCGGGCGAGGTCGCGGACCGGTACGCCGACGCGGGTTCGCCGAGTCTGGCCTGGTCCGCGATCGTCACCGACCGGGGGTACGTCTGCCCGAGCGCCGAGAGCGCGCGTCACCTCCGGGACCGGGTACCCACCTACGTGTACGAGTTCGCCGACCGGGACGTGCCGCAGATGTTCAGTTTCCCGCAGCCGCCGCCGTTCCCGCTCGGGGCGTACCACGGGTCGGAGCTGCCGTTCCTGCACGACCTGACGAACGTGTCGGTCGAGCTGACGGCCGCCCAGCGCGGACTGTCCCGGCAGATGATCGGGTACTGGACGCGGTTCGCGGCGACCGGTGACCCGAACGGGCCCGGTACGCCGTACTGGTCGCGTCGGTCGGCACAGTCGCTCGCCCCGGGGGCGGTCGGCCCGGTGGACCTGGCTGCCGCCCACCACTGTGCGTTCTGGGCGAGCTTCGGCTGAGGTCCGTTCCGGTCCGCCCCGGCCGGACGGTCGGGGCGGACCGGACATCCTCGGCTGGCCTGCCGACCCGGCGGTCAGCCCTCGGGCCCGCCGACCCGCCGGTCAGCCCTTGAGTGCGGCGGCGACGGCGTCGGCGAGGGAGGTGGTGGGGCGGCCGAGCAGGCGCGGCAGGTCACCGCTGTCGGTGAAGAGCTCACCACGGCTCGCCCCGACGCTGGCGTCGGCGTAGAGCTCCGCCGCCGGCCGGGGCAGGCCCACGCTGGTGAGGAAGTCGGTGTACTCCGGCTGGGAGAGGTTGCGGTAGGCGACCGTACGCCCGGACTGCCGGCTCACCTCGTCGGCCAGTTCGGCCAGGGTGAAGGCCGGCTCGCCGCCCAGCTCGTACGCCTGGTTCTCGTGTCCCTCGGTGGTCAGCACGACCGCGCCCGCGGCGGCGAGGTCGGCCCGGGTGGCGCCGGAGATCCGGCCGTCGCCGACGGCGTCGACGATCGCGCCGTGCTCCACCGCCTGGCCCAGGCCGGCCGTGTAGACCTCGAGGTAGAAGGTGTTGCGGAGGAAGACGTAGGGCAGTCCCGACTCGCGGATCAACGCCTCGGTGGCCTTGTGCTCCCCGGCGAGGATCATCGTGGTGGTGTCCGCGTTGAGGATGCTGGTGTAGGCGATCAGTCGGATTCCGGCGGCGCGGGCGGCGTCGACCACGTTGCGGTGCTGGGGGAGTCGTTCGCCGGCCGCGCTGCTGGAGACGAAGAGCAGCTTCTCGGCGCCGGCGAAGGCCGTGGCCAGGCTCTCCGGGTCGGTGTAGTCGGCCTGGCGCACCTGGACGCCCCGTGCGGCGAGGCCGGCGGCCTTTCCCCGGTCGCGGGCGATCGCGACGATCTGCCCGGCGGGTACGCCCCGGGCCAGGAGTTCCTCGATGGCCAGTGGGCCGTAGTGGCCGGTGGCTCCGGTGACGACGATCATGACAAGCTCCTTCGACGGTTCCCGCGCTTCCGATCAAGACTGCACTAACTTTTTGAAAGCACAACGGCATGGTGAGCGCTGTCACGTTGGTAAGTAGGGACTCGGCGATACCGTAAGTGTCATGGCAGAGGCGGTCCCAGTGGACGGGTACGACGGCGACGACGCGATGGTGGCGGACGTCTTCGCCCGCGACTGTTCCTCCCGGCGGATCGTCGAGAACATCGCCGGCAAGTGGGGGATGCTCGCCCTGGCCGCGCTGCACGAGAGCTCCTACCGGTTCAACGCGCTGCGCCGCCGGGTCGACGGGGTCAGCGAGAAGATGCTCGCCCAGACCCTGCAGGGGCTGGAACGCGACGGGCTGGTCCGTCGGGACGTGCAGACCACCATCCCGCCGCACGTGGAGTACAGCCTCACCCCGTTCGGGGAACGGGTCGCCAGCACGATCGTCGAGCTGATCGGGCTGGTCCAGGCCGAGGTCGACGCCAACCGTCGATGAGTGGGTTCATCCGGCGCGGTGTCGGATGAGGGCCTCCACGCCGTCCAGGATCCGGTCAAGCCCGAACGTGTAGTCGAACTGCCGCTCCTCCTCGGCGGTGTCGGTTGGATAGTCGAACGCGCCCGCGTCGATCGCGGTACGCAGTGCGGGAAACCGCTGCGCGTCGACGAGACCGCTGAGCAGCGTGCTGTAGGCGGCAACCGACTCTCCCGAGGCGGCCGGGCCGAGGTCTGTGCTCAGTCGTGCGGTGGTGAGCATGTAGCTGGCGACCAGCAGGACCACGCCGGCCTTGTCGCTCTCGGTGAGGCCGGTGCCGCCCAACGCGCGCAGGGCACGATCGGTCCAGGTCAGCTGGTTGGGCGTGATCGGCGGCCCGCTGACAGGTAGGTGAACGATCCAGGAGTGGGCCCGCAGCATCGTCCACTGTGCCCGGCACCAGCGCTGCAGGCCGAGTCGCCAGTCGGCACCGGGCTCGTCGAGTTCGGCGGGCACGGCCGCGACCGAGTCCAGCATCAACAGCAGCAGTTCGTCCTTGCTCTTCAGGTGCCGGTAGAGCGACATGGTGGTGAAGCCGAGTCGCTCGGCGATCCTGGCCATCGAGACCGCGCCCAGGCCGTCGGCGTCGGCCAGTTCCACCGCCGCGCGCACGATCCGGGACAGGCTCAGGCCCTGCCTCGGTTCCGCGTCCGGCCCAGGCTGCTGTCCCCAGAGCAGGTCCAGGCCGGCCGGCAGTTTGTCGCTCATCGCCTCTGATCCGTTCGCCATGGCTTGCACTGCCGGCAAGTGTATGTCATACACTTATGTGTATGACATACACAGTGATGATCATCGGTGGGGGCATCGCCGGATCGGCGACCGCGATCGCGCTGCACAAGGCAGGGATCAGGTCGGTTGTCTACGAGGCGTACGACCGGACCGCGGACAACGCGGGGGTCTTCCTGTCTCTCGCGGTGAACGCGCTCGACGCCCTGCGCACGCTGGGTCTCGACATCAGCGGCCTCGGCTTCGACACGCCGAGAATCACGGTCACCAGCGGCTCCGGCCGGAAACTGGGGGAGCTCTCCTACGGCACGGCCCGTTCAGGCGGCATCGTGAGCCGGACCGTCAAACGGAGCGACCTGTACCGCGCACTCCGTGAGCAGGCCGCCAACAGCGGTGTCCGCTTCGAGTACGGCAAGCGGCTCGTCGACGCCGAGGAGACCGGTGACGGGGTGTTGGCCAGATTCGCCGACGGCAGCACCGCCACGGGCGACCTGTTGATCGGCGCGGACGGCCTGCGCTCGCGCACCCGCGAGATCATCGCCCCGGACGCCCCGCGCGCGCGGTACGCCGGGCTGCTCAACACCGGCGGCTACGCGCGCGGCGTCTCGGTCGGTGGTGAGCCGGGCATGGTCAACGCGATCTTCGGCAGGCGTTGTTTCATGGCCTACGTCTCGCATCCGAACGGCGAGGTCTGGTGGGTGGCGAATCCGGCCTGCGCCATCGAGCCCACCCCGGCCGAGTTGGCCGCGACGACCCCGCAGGCGTGGCGCTCCCGGTTGATCGACCTGTTCCGACAGGACCACGGGCCCGCCCTGGACATCATCGCGGGGACCGACAGGATTTTCGCCGGCTGGAACACCTACGACCTCCCCACGGTGCCGAGGTGGCACACCGACCGGATGATCATCATCGGGGACGCCGCCCACGCCACCGCCCCCTCGATCGGGCAGGGCGCGGCGATGGCCATCGAGGACAGCGTCGTGCTGGCCAAATGCCTGCGGGACAGCTCCGGCGTCAGGTCCGCGTTCACCAGCTACGAGGGGCTACGACGCGAACGGGTGGAGCGCGTGGTCGAGCAGAGCAAGCGCACCGGCGGCTGGAAGGCACTCGGCCCGATCGCCCGGGTACCGCGTGACCTCGTCATGAGTCTGGCCATGAAACTCACGGCCCGCAGCGGCAAGGACCCGAGCCGATGGATCTACGAGCACCACATCGACTGGGACGAACCGATCCGCAGCGGAGCGCGAAGTTGAGCGTCCCGGTGGTCGTCCTCCCCGATCGTGCGCCAGGCGGCGCCGTTCCGGTCGGGGGTGCGGGAGGGTGCCGGAAATCCTCTAGGCTCTCAGGCGATGGACGAGCTGACCCGGATCCCCGTTGGTGGCGAGCGGCCGTACGACGTACTCGTCGGGCGTGACCTGCTGGCCGCGCTGCCGCCACTGCTGGACGGCGCCGAGCGAGTCGCGGTGCTGCACGCCCCGCCGCTCAAGGCGCACGCCGACGACCTGGCCGAACGGCTCGGCGCCGCCGGCATCCGACCGTTGACCGTCGAGGTGCCCGACGCCGAGGCCGGCAAGAACATCGAGGTCGCCGCCCGGTGCTGGGAGCAGCTCGGCGGGGCCGGCTTCACCCGTACCGACGCGGTCGTCGGGGTCGGCGGCGGCGCCGTCACCGACCTGGCCGGCTTCGTCGCCGCCTGCTGGCTGCGCGGGGTCCGCTGGGTGCCGGTCTCGACCTCGCTGCTCGGCATGGTCGACGCCGCCGTCGGCGGCAAGACCGGGATCAACACCGCCGCCGGCAAGAACCTGGTCGGCGCCTTCCACCCGCCCGCCGGGGTGATCTGCGACCTGAGGATGCTCGACTCGCTGCCGACGGTCGACCTGGCCGCCGGGCTGGCCGAGGTGGTGAAGTGCGGGTTCATCGCCGACCCGATGATCCTGGAACTGATCGAGGCGGAGCCGACGGCGGCGCTCGACCCGGCCGGACAGGTGGTCCGCGAGCTGGTCGAGCGGGCGATCCGGGTGAAGGCCGACGTGGTCACCGGCGACCTGCGGGAGGCCGGTCAGCGGGAGATCCTCAACTACGGACACACCCTCGGGCACGCCATCGAGAAGGTCGAGGGCTACCGCTGGCGGCACGGGCACGCCATCTCGGTCGGGATGATCTACGCCGCCGCGCTGGCCCGCCGGGCCGGGCGGTTGGACGAGCCGACCGCGCAGCGGCACCGGAGGTTGCTGACCACCCTCGGCCTGCCCACCTCCTACCGGGCGGACGCCTGGCCGGAGCTGCTGGCCGCGATGCGGGTGGACAAGAAGGCCCGGGGCAACCGGCTGCGTTTCGTGGTGCTCGACGGGCTGGCCCGGACCGGCGTCCTGGACGGCCCGGACGACAACCTGCTGCACGAGGCGTACGCGGCGGTCGCGGAGGAGGTCGACGCGTGAAGGTCCACGTGCTCAACGGGCCCAACCTGGGCCGGCTCGGCAGCCGTCAGGTCGACGTGTACGGGGTGACCAGCTACGCCGACCTGGTGGCGAGCTGCGAGGCCACCGGTAAGGAGCTCGGGCTGGACGTCGAGGTGCGGCAGACCGACGCCGAGCACGAGATGCTCGGCTGGCTGCACGCCGCCGCCGACGAGGAGGCGGCGGTGGTACTCAACCCGGGTGCCTGGTCGCACTACTCGTACGCGGTCCGGGACGCCTGCGCCCTGTTGCGTGGCCCGCTGGTCGAGGTGCACATCTCGAACATCCACGCCCGGGAGGAGTTCCGGCACCACTCGGTGGTCTCCGCGGTCGCCACCGGGGTGATCTGCGGCCTTGGCGTGGACGGCTACCGGCTGGCCCTGCTCCATCTGGCGGCCCGGCGGAGCTGAGCTCCGGCGGGTGGTCGGCCCCGGCAGTCGGGTCGTGGTTCGCACCATCAGACGGGTCCGGCGCACCAAGGCAAGATCAATTGGACGCTGCTTGTAGACTTGCCGGGTCTGTCCGTCGACCTGAAGATCAAGGCAGGAAATGGCCACCACCAACGACCTCAAGAACGGCCTGGTTCTCAACCTCGACGGGGAGCTCTGGGCCGTTGTCGAGTTCCAGCACGTCAAGCCCGGCAAGGGCGGTGCGTTCGTCCGTACCACGCTGAAGAACGTGCTCTCCGGCAAGGTCGTCGACAAGACGTTCAACGCGGGCACCAAGGTCGACACGGCCACCGTCGACAAGCGCAACATGCAGTACCTCTACGCCGATGGCGAGGACTACGTCTTCATGGACCTGGAGACGTACGACCAGATCACGGTGCCGGGCGGCACCGTCGGCGAGGCGGCCAACTACCTGCTCCCCGAGGCCGAGGCGATCGTCGCCACCCACGAGGGCGTGCCGCTCTACATCGAGCTGCCGACCAGTGTCGTGCTGGAGATCACCTACACCGAGCCGGGGCTGCAGGGCGACCGGTCCACCGGCGGCAACAAGCCGGCGACCGTCGAGACCGGTGCGACCGTGCAGGTGCCGCTCTTCATCACCACGGGTGAGAAGATCAAGGTTGACACCCGCGACGGTCGTTACCTCGGCCGGGCCTGATGGCCGAGGGCCCCAAGCAGCAGATGCCGGCCCGCCGCAAGGCGCGCAAACGGGCACTCGACGTCCTCTACGAGGCGGACATGCGATCCCGCCCGGCGGTCGAGGTGCTGGCCGGCTATCTGCAGCGGCTCGAACAGCCCCGTCCGGAGCACCTGGGTTACGCGACCGGCCTGGTCGAGGGCGTCGCCGGACACCAGGCCCGGATCGACGAGCTGATCGACAGTTACGCCGAGGGGTGGACGCTCGACCGGATGCCGGTCGTGGACCGTAACCTCGCCCGGATCGCCATCTACGAGCTGCTCTACGTCGACGAGATCGACGACGCGGTGGCGATCAGCGAGGCGGTCGAGCTGGCCCGGCAGATGTCGACCGACGACTCGCCCCGCTTCCTGAACGGCATCCTGGGACGGATCGCCGAGTACGCCACCCGCTGACGCGCGTCCGGTCCGACCCGCCCGGTCTGTCCGGCCGTGGTGGGGCGGCCGGCGGATTCGTGTCCCGCTGGGCGGTCCCGCTACGGCCCACGGGTGGATCAATCCGTTCCAGGTGTGTGGAAGGGTGCGCTTGCCCCCGTAGGGGCCCGTACGGGTACGTGAAGGCCGATTCCGCCCGTGTTGCGTGGGCCGTTCGTGTTGCGTGGGCCGTTCCTGCGGGTGTGTCTTTTTCGAGCGAGTCGTTCTCGCGCCGTGCGGAGCGAGCCCATCGCGTGGCTCGTTCCACGGTGGCTGCCCTGCGGGCGGATGCGGGGCCGGGGCGAGGCGGCGGGCAGGCGACGCGACGGGCATGATCCGGCCTCGGACGTTAAGAAGGGCCCCTTCCTATGCAAAAGCGATAAGAAGGGGCCCTTCCTTACACCAGGATCAGGACGCGAAGAGCGCCCGGGGGTCGGCGACGAGAACACCGTGCTCGGTGAGCCGCTCGATCAGACCGGAGGGGGAGGAGTCGTACACGATCGCGAGCGCCCGCAGGTCGTCCGCGCGAATCGACAGCACCCGCCCGTTGTAGTCACCCCGCTGCTGCTGGATGGCCCGGGCATAGCGGGCGACGTAGGCGAGGTCCTCGGAGGCCTCGTCGTACAGCCGCTCCAGGTCGAGAACGATCTTGTTCGTCGGCTCATGACGAACGCCACTGCCGTCCGGCAGCAGCTCCGAGACGGGTACCCGGTAGAAGTCGGCAAGCTCGGCGAGGCGCGACACCGTGACGGCCCGGTCGCCCCGCTCGTACGAGCCGACGACGACGGCTTTCCACCGCCCGTTCGACTTCTCCTCCACCCCCTGCAGGGAAAGTCCCTGCTGCTGACGGATCGAGCGCAGTCGCGCGCCCAACGACTTGGCGTATTCAGAGGGCATTCGGCACTCCCAGTGCTGGTCGGGGATCTCCCCAGCGATCGCTACGGAGCGTGACGGTACGGGGAATGCGACACGGGGTCAAGTGCTAGTTACCTACCTATTACAAAGATCGTGTTCCGACTGCCGGTTTCGGCCAGCTGACCGTCGGGTCAGCCACCGGTCGGGGTCGGCCCCGTGGCCAGTGGTAACGTGGCTGGAGCCCCGGCCCGCGCCGCAATGGCGAGCGCCGGAAATCCGACGTCCTTTAACGACCCGTCCCGTGAGGCGGGGAAGGGGGTCCGCCGTGGCGTACCCGCAGGCTGCCCAGCCGCAGCCAGCCCCACCACCGTCCGTGAAGGTGATCCTGACCAGCGTTGAGCTGGCCCGGGTGGTGGACCGGATCGCCCACCAGATCCTGGAGAAGACCCAGGGCGCCGCCGACACCGTACTGCTCGGCATTCCCACCCGAGGGGCCCCGCTGGCCCGCCGACTGGCGGCCCGGATCAGTGCCTTCGAGGGGATCGACGTACCCGTCGGTGTGCTCGACATCACTCTCTACCGCGACGATCTGCGGCGGCACGCCGTACGGGCGGTCGGTCCGACCGAGGTGCCCTCCGGCGGCATCGACGGCAAGCGGGTCGTTCTCGTCGACGACGTCCTCTTCTCCGGGCGCAGCGCGCGGGCCGCCCTGGACGCCCTGAACGACCTCGGGCGGCCGAGTTCGGTCCAACTCGCGGTCCTGGTCGACCGGGGCCACCGCGAACTGCCGATCCGGGCCGACTACGTGGGGAAGAACATTCCGACGGCGCTCTCCGAGAGCGTCAAGGTGACCCTCGCCGAGACTGACGGCGGCGACGAGGTCCGGCTCATCGGAGGCACAGCCCAACAATGAAGCACCTACTTTCCGGAGCCGACCTCGACGCGGCCACCGCCACCCGGATCCTGGACACCGCGGCCGAGATGGCCACGGTCGCCGGTCGCGAGGTGAAGAAGCTTCCCGCGCTGCGCGGCCGGACCGTGGTCAACCTCTTCTACGAGGACTCCACCCGGACCCGCATCTCGTTCGAGGCGGCGGCCAAGCGGCTCTCCGCCGACGTGATCAACTTTTCGGCCAAGGGCTCCAGCGTCTCCAAGGGTGAGAGCCTCAAGGACACCGCGCTGACCCTGCAGGCGATGGGAGCCGACGCGGTGGTGATCCGCCATCCGGCCTCCGGGGCGCCGCACCGGCTCGCCAACTGGGTGGACGGCTCCGTACTCAACGCCGGCGACGGCACCCACGAACACCCGACCCAGGCACTGCTCGACGCGTACACGATGCGGTCCCGGCTCGGTCGGATCGCCGGCCTGCACGTCGCGGTCGTCGGGGACGTGCTGCACAGCCGGGTCGCCCGCTCCAACGTGCTGCTGCTGGCCACTCTCGGTGCCAAGGTCACCCTGGTCGGACCGCCGACCCTGATCCCGGTGGACATCGGGCCGGCGCTGGCCCCGGGCACCGAGGTCTCGTACGACCTGGACAGCGTGCTGCCCAGCGCCGACGTGGTGATGATGCTGCGGGTGCAGCGGGAACGGATGGCCGACTCCTACTTCCCGTCGGCCCGGGAGTACGCCCGCCGCTACGGGCTGGACGGGCCCCGGATGCGCCGCCTGGCGGACCACGCGATCGTGATGCACCCCGGGCCGATGAACCGGGGGATGGAGATCGCTCCGGAGGTCGCCGACTCGCCCCGGTCCACCATCGTCGAACAGGTCACCAACGGTGTCTCCGTCCGGATGGCCTGCCTGTACCTGCTGCTGGGGGGAATGAACCGATGAGCGAGCCGTACCTGATCCGGGGGGTCCGGGTGGTCGGTGCCGAGCCGACCGATCTGCTGCTGCGCGACGGCGTGGTGGCCGAGGCCGGCCGCGGCCTCGACGCCCGCGGTGCCACCGTGGTCGACGCCGACGGGCTCGTCGCCCTGCCCGGCCTGGTCGACCTGCACACCCACCTGCGCGAACCGGGTCGGGAGGACGCCGAGACGGTCGAATCCGGCTCCCGGGCGGCCGCGCTCGGCGGCTACACCGCCGTCTGCGCGATGGCCAACACCTCCCCGGTCGCCGACACCGCCGGCGTGGTCGAGCAGGTCTGGCGCCTCGGCCGCGAGGCCGGGCTGGTCGACGTGCAGCCGATCGGTGCGGTCACCGTCGGACTGGCCGGCGAGCGGCTCGCGGAACTCGGCGCGATGGCGTCGTCCGCCGCCCGGGTCCGGATCTTCTCCGACGACGGGCACTGCGTGGCCGACCCCCGGCTGATGCGCCGGGCACTGGAGTACGTCAAGGCGTTCAACGGTGTCATCGCCCAGCACGCCGAGGAGCCCCGGCTGACCGAGGGCGCCCAGATGCACGAGGGTGAGGTCTCCACCCGGCTCGGCCTCACCGGCTGGCCGGCGGTGGCGGAGGAGGCGATCATCGCCCGGGACGTGCTGCTCGCCGAGCACGTCGGCAGCCGGCTGCACGTCTGCCACGTCTCCACCGCCGGCAGCGTCGAGGTGCTCCGCCACGCCAGGGCACGTGGGGTACGGGTCACCGCCGAGGTGACCCCGCACCACCTGTTCTTCACCGACGAGGTGGTGGCCGGCCGGAGCGGACTGACGAGCCCGGCACTCGCGAACACCGGGTCCGGGGCGGCCGGTTACGACCCGGTTTTCAAGGTCAACCCGCCGCTGCGTACCGCCACCGACGTCACCGCGCTGCGCGAGGCGCTGGTCGAGGGGATCATCGACATCGTCGCCACCGACCACGCCCCGCACGCGCTGGAGGACAAGGAGTGCGAGTGGGCGTACGCCCGGCCGGGCATGCTCGGGCTGGAGACGGCGCTCTCCGTGCTGCTCAGCGTCGTCGGTGAGCGCTGGGATCTGATCGCCGAGCGGATGTCACGCACGCCGGCCCGGATCGCCGGGTTGACCGAGCACGGCCGGGACCCGGCGCCCGGGGCGCACGCCAACCTGACCCTGGTGGACCCGGCGGCCCGCCGTGTGGTGGAACCGGGTGGGCTGGCGAGCCTGAGTCGCAACACCCCGTACGCGGGGACCACGCTGCCCGGTCGGATCGTCGCCACCTTCCTGCGGGGCGAGCCGACGGTGCTGGACGGAAAGGCCGTTAAGTGAGCAACAGAAGGCGACCAGCCATCCTGGTCCTGGAGGACGGGCGGACCTTCCGCGGCGAGTCGTACGGCAGCGTCGGGGAGACCTTCGGCGAGGCGGTCTTCAACACCGGGATGACCGGCTACCAGGAGACGCTGACCGACCCGTCGTACCACCGGCAGGTGGTGGTCCAGACCGCGCCGCACATCGGCAACACCGGGGTCAACCACGAGGACGACGAGTCCGGCCGGATCTGGGTCGCCGGGTACGTGGTCCGCGACCCGGCCCGGGTCGGCTCGAACTGGCGGGCCACCGGCGGTCTGGAGGACCGGCTCGCCACCGAGGGTGTGGTCGGGATCAGCGGTGTGGACACCCGGGCGCTCACCCGGCACCTGCGGGAACGCGGCGCGATGCGGGTCGGGGTGTCCAGCCTGGACGTCGACCCGGAGGCGCTGCTGACCCGGGTACGCGAGGCGCCGAAGATGGTCGGCGCGGACCTGTCGGCCGAGGTGACCACGGCGAAGCCGTACACGGTGGAGGCCGAGGGGGAGCACCGGTTCACGGTCGCCGCCCTGGATCTCGGCATCAAGCGGAACGTGCCGCGCCGGCTCGCCGCCCGCGGCGTCACCACCCACGTGCTGCCGGCCGGCTCCAGCATCGACGACCTGGTCGCCACCGGCGCGGACGCGGTCTTCTTCTCGCCCGGCCCCGGTGACCCGGCCACTGCCGATCACCCGGTCGGGCTGGCCCGCGAGGTGATGCGGCGGCGGATCCCGCTGTTCGGCATCTGCTTCGGCAGCCAGATCCTCGGCCGGGCGCTCGGCTTCGGCACCTACAAGCTCGGGTACGGCCACCGGGGCATCAACCAGCCGGTGCTGGACCGGGTCACCGGCAAGGTCGAGGTGACCAGCCACAACCACGGCTTCGCCGTCCAGGTGCCGGGCGCCGGCCCCGGGCTGGTGGTGCCGGACCAGGTGATCGACACCGACTTCGGCGCGGTCGAGGTGAGTCACGTCTGCCTCAACGACAACGTGGTCGAGGGCCTGCGGGCCAAGGACGTGCCGGCGTTCACCGTGCAGTACCACCCCGAGGCGGCGGCCGGCCCGCACGACGCGGACTACCTGTTCGACCGCTTCGCGGAACTGATCGAAGGCGAAAAGAACAAAGGCGGCCAGCATGCCTAAGCGGACCGATCTGCGACACGTCATGGTGATCGGCTCCGGCCCGATCGTCATCGGGCAGGCCTGCGAGTTCGACTACTCCGGCACCCAGGCCTGCCGGGTGCTGCGCGCCGAGGGGCTGCGGGTCAGCCTGGTCAACTCCAACCCGGCGACCATCATGACCGACCCGGAGTTCGCCGACGCGACGTACGTCGAGCCGATCACCCCGGAGTTCGTCGAGCTGGTCATCGCCAAGGAGCGCCCGGACGCGCTGCTGCCCACCCTCGGCGGCCAGACCGCGCTGAACACCGCGGTCGCGTTGCACGAGTCCGGCGTCCTCGCCAAGTACGGCGTGGAACTGATCGGCGCGGACATCGACGCGATCCGCCGGGGCGAGGACCGGCAGCTGTTCAAGGAGATCGTCGCCCGGGCCGGTGGCGAGACCCCGCGCAGCCGGGTCTGCCACTCGATGGACGAGGTCCGGGAGACCGTGGCCGAGCTGGGCCTGCCGGTGGTGATCCGGCCGTCGTTCACGATGGGCGGCCTCGGCTCCGGAATGGCGCACACCGACGAGGACCTGACCCGGATCGCCGGGGCCGGCCTGGCGGAGAGCCCGGTACACGAGGTCCTGATCGAGGAGAGCGTGCTCGGCTGGAAGGAGTACGAGCTCGAACTGATGCGGGACCGGCACGACAACGTCGTGGTGGTCTGCTCGATCGAGAACGTCGACCCGATGGGCGTGCACACCGGGGACAGCGTCACCGTCGCCCCGGCGATGACCCTGACCGACCGGGAGTACCAGCGGCTGCGTGACCTCGGCATCGCGGTGCTCCGCGAGGTCGGGGTGGACACCGGCGGCTGCAACATCCAGTTCGCGGTCAACCCGGCCGACGGCCGGCTGGTCGTGATCGAGATGAACCCCCGGGTCTCCCGGTCCTCGGCGCTGGCCTCCAAGGCGACCGGCTTTCCGATCGCGAAGATCGCCGCCAAGCTCGCCATCGGCTACACCCTGGACGAGATCCCGAACGACATCACCCTGAAGACGCCGGCGGCGTTCGAACCCACCCTGGACTACGTGGTGGTGAAGATCCCCCGGTTCGCCTTCGAGAAGTTCCCGGCCGCCGACCGGGAACTCACCACCACGATGAAGTCGGTCGGCGAGGCGATGAGCCTGGGCCGCAACTTCACCGAGGCGCTGAACAAGGCGATGCGGTCGATGGAGACGAAGGAGACCGGCTTCTGGACGGTGCCGGACCCCGACGGCGTCACCCTGGAGAGCACCCTCGCCGCGTTGGCCACCCCGCACGACGGACGGCTCTACACGGTCGAGCGGGCGCTGCGCCTCGGTGCCTCGGTGGCCGAGGTGTCGGCCGCCTCCGGCGGCATCGACCCGTGGTTCGTGGACCAGATCGCCGGTCTGGTCGAGCTGCGTGCCGAGATCGTCGGCGCGGCGGTCCTCGACGAGGAGCTGCTGTACCGGGCGAAGCGGGCCGGCATCTCCGACCGGCAGCTCGCCGCGCTCCGTCCGGAGCTGGCCGCCGAGGACGGGGTACGGACGCTGCGGCACCGGCTCGGGGTGCGGCCGGTGTACAAGACCGTGGACACCTGCGCGGCCGAGTTCGCCGCCGGCACGCCGTACCACTACAGCAGCTATGACGAAGAGACCGAGGTGACCGGATCGGCCCGGCCGAAGGTGCTGATCCTCGGCTCCGGCCCGAACCGGATCGGTCAGGGCATCGAGTTCGACTACTCGTGCGTGCACGCCGTGATGGCCCTCCGGGGCGCCGGTTACGAGACGGTGATGGTCAACTGCAACCCGGAGACCGTCTCCACCGACTACGACACCGCCGACCGGCTCTACTTCGAGCCGTTGACCTTCGAGGACGTCCTGGAGGTCTGGCACGCCGAGGACTCGTCCGGGAAGGCGGCCGGCGGGCCGGGCGTGATCGGGGTCGTCGTCCAGCTCGGCGGGCAGACCCCGCTCGGTCTGGCACAGCGGCTCAAGGACGCCGGGGTGCCGATCGTCGGCACCTCGCCGGAGTCGATCCACCTGGCCGAGGACCGGGGCGCGTTCGGCGCGCTGCTCGACGCGGCCGGCCTGCGCTCCCCGGCGCACGGCACCGCCACCTCCTACGAGGAGGCCCGGGCGATCGCCGAGGAGATCGGCTACCCGGTGCTGGTCCGGCCGTCGTACGTGCTCGGCGGCCGGGGCATGGAGATCGTCTACGACGACCCCACGCTGCGCGGGTACATCACCCGGGCGACCGACATCTCCCCGGACCACCCGGTGCTGGTCGACCGGTTCCTGGACGACGCGATCGAGATCGACGTGGACGCGCTCTGCGACGCCGACGGCGAGGTCTACATCGGCGGCGTGATGGAGCACATCGAGGAGGCCGGCATCCACTCCGGCGACTCCTCCTGCGCGCTGCCGCCGATCACCCTGGCCAGCTCGCACCTGGAGGCGGTACGGCGCTACACGGTGGAGATCGCCCGGGGCGTCGGGGTACGCGGCCTGCTGAACGTCCAGTACGCGCTCAAGGACGACACGCTGTACGTACTGGAGGCCAATCCCCGGGCCTCCCGGACCGTGCCGTTCGTCTCGAAGGCGACCGCCGTACCGCTGGCCAAGGCGGCGGCCCGGATCATGCTCGGCGCCACCATCGCGGAGCTGCGGGCCGAGCGGCTGCTGCCACCGACCGGGGACGGCGGTTCGCTGCCCGTCGACGCGCCGGTCGCGGTGAAGGAGGCGGTGCTGCCGTTCAAGCGGTTCCGCACCCCGGCCGGGATGGGCATCGACTCGCTGCTCGGGCCGGAGATGAAGTCGACCGGCGAGGTGATGGGCATCGACACCGCCTTCGGGCACGCCTTCGCCAAGTCGCAGGCGGCGGTCTACGGCTCGCTGCCGACCCGGGGCAGGGTCTTCGTCTCCGTCGCCAACCGCGACAAGCGGGGCATGATCTTCCCGATCAAGCGCCTCGCCGACCTCGGCTTCGAGATCGTCGCCACCGTCGGCACCGGCGAGGTGCTGCGCCGGTACGGCATCTCCTGCGAGCTGATCCGCAAGCACTACGAGGAGGGCGCCGACGGCCCGGACGCGGTGTCGCTGATCACGGCGGGCGAGGTCGCGCTGGTGATCAACACCCCGCAGGGCTCGGGGGCGAGCGCCCGGTCCGACGGGTACGAGATCCGTAGCGCGGCGGTCGGCGCGGACGTACCGTGCATCACCACCGTGCCGGGTGCGGCGGCGGCGGTGATGGGGATCGAGGCCCTGATCCGGGGTGACATGACGGTCCGGCCGCTGCAGGAGCTGCACGCCGCGCTGCGGGCCGGCGAGTGACCGCGCCGACCACCACACCCGGCGCGGCACCCGGCCTCTTCGACCGGGTCGTCCGGCCGGCGCTGTTCCGGATCGGCGGCGGGGACGCCGAGACGGCGCACGAGTGGACGCTGCGCCGGCTCGCCGGGATCTCCCGGCGGCCGGCGCTGCTGGCCGCGCTCCGGGCCCGCTACGCGGTCGCCGCGCCGCGTACGGTCTTCGGGCTCGACTTCCCGAACCCGGTCGGGCTGGCCGCCGGGATGGACAAGGACGGGCGGGCGCTGCCCGCCTGGCCGGCCCTCGGCTTCGGTTTTGTCGAGGTCGGCACGGTCACCGCGCACGCGCAGCCGGGCAACCCCCGGCCCCGGCTGTTCCGGCTTCCGGACAGCGGTGCCGTGATCAACCGGATGGGTTTCAACAACGCCGGGGCGGCGGCGCTGGCCGCCCGGCTGGCCGCCCTGGACCGTCCACTGGGGGTGCCGCTGGGGATCTCACTCGGCAAGTCCAAGGTCACCCCGATCGACCAGGCGGTCGAGGACTACCTCGCCTCCTACCGGGCGCTGTACGCCTACGGCGACTACTTCGCGGTCAACGTCTCGTCGCCGAACACCCCGGGGCTGCGGAGCCTGCAGGACCGGTCGCACCTGGACGCACTGCTGACCGCCCTGGCGGGGGAGAAGCCGGTCCTGGTGAAGATCGCGCCGGACCTGACCGACGCGGCGATCGCCGAGCTGTTGGAGGTCTGCCTCGACCGGGGGGCGGCCGGGGTGATCGCCACCAACACCACGCTCGGCCGGGACGGACTCGCCCCGGCCGACCTGCCCCGGGCCGGTGAGGCGGGTGGCCTCTCCGGCCGGCCGTTGACCGCCCGGGCCCGACAGGTGGTCTCCTTCGTCCACGCGGAGACCGGCGGGCGGCTGCCGGTGATCGGGGTCGGCGGCATCCTCGACCCGGCCGACGGCACCGCGCTGCTGGACGCCGGGGCCAGTCTGGTGCAGCTCTACACCGGTTTCGTCTATCGCGGGCCGGGACTTGTCCGTGGGCTCGCCAGGGCGGCGCGGAACTGACCACGGGAGGGAAACGGCGATGGGCGTGGAAATGGTGGCCCCGGGCCGGGAGGCGGGTTTGACGCCCGAGGAGATCGTCGCGGTCGACCGGGCGCACGTCTGGCACCCGTACGCCCCGATGCCGGCCCGCAGCGACCCGTACGTGGTGGAGAGCGCCGCCGGGGTACGGCTGCGCCTGGCCGACGGGCGGGAACTGGTCGACGGGATGTCGTCGTGGTGGGCGGCGATCCACGGCTACCGGCATCCGGTGCTGGACGCCGCGGTCACCGACCAGCTCGGCCGGATGAGCCACGTCATGTTCGGCGGGCTCACCCACGGGCCCGCGGTCGAGCTGGCCCGGAGTCTGGTCGAGATCACCCCACCCGGCCTGGAACACGTCTTCCTCTGCGACTCCGGCTCGGTCGGGGTCGAGGTCGCGGTGAAGATGGCGCTGCAGTACCAGCGTGGCCGGGGGCGGCCGGAGCGGCACCGGCTGGCCACCTGGCGGGGTGGCTACCACGGGGACACGTTCCACCCGATGAGCGTCTGTGACCCGGTGGGCGGGATGCACGCGCTCTGGACCGGCGTACTGCCCCGGCAGATCTTCGCCGACCTGCCACCGTCCGGTTTCGACGCCCCGGTCGACGAGGCGTACGCGGCGTCCCTGGTGGACGCGGTGGAGCGGCACGCCCACGAACTCGCCGCGGTGATCGTCGAGCCGGTGGTGCAGGGGGCCGGCGGGATGCGGTTCCACAATCCGGCCTACCTGCGGTTGCTGCGTGAGGTCACCGCCGCGCACGACATCGTGCTGATCTTCGACGAGATCGCCACCGGGTTCGGCCGGACCGGCGCCCTCTTCGCGGCCGGGCACGCCGGGGTGACGCCGGACGTGATGTGTCTCGGCAAGGCGCTCACCGGCGGCTACCTGAGCCTGGCCGCCACGCTCTGCACGCCGGCGGTCGCCGCCGGCATCTCGGCGACCGGCGTGCTCGCGCACGGCCCGACGTTCATGGGCAACCCGGTCGCCTGCGCGGTCGCAAACGCCTCCATCGGGCTGCTGAAGGCCGGAAACTGGCCGGGGGAGGTGTCGAGGGTGCGGGCGGGGCTCTCGGCCGGTCTGGCGCCGTTGCGGGGCGCGCCGGGTGTGGCGGACGTCCGGGTGCTGGGCGCGATCGGGGTGGTGCAGCTCGACCACGACGTCGACATGGCGGCGGCGACCGCCGCCGCGGTGGCGCACGGGGTGTGGCTGCGTCCGTTCCGGGATCTGATCTACACGATGCCGCCGTACGTCACCGACGACGAGGACCTGGCCCGGATCTGTACGGCGATCGCCGCCGCGGCCGCGGCCGGTTGAGTCCGGGGCGCCGGACGGGTCGGGTCGGTTCGCCCGGCGGTCGCGGCCGGTTGAGTCCGGCTCGCCGGGCGCGGGTCGGTCGCGCCGGTCCGTCGGGTCGGGTGGGGTTCGCCGGGCGGCCGGGTGTGTCCGCGCCGGGCGACCCGGGCCGGATCCGGTTTCCCGGCGACCGGGGTCGGGTCCGGCCCGCCCGGCGACCGATGGGACGGGCCGCCATCCGGGCGGCCCGGGGAGAGGAGAGCGACGGATGGAGACCTTCGGCAGTCGGTTGCACCGGGCGATGGCGGAGCGCGGGCCGCTCTGCGTGGGCATCGACCCCCACCCGGCCCTGCTGGCCCGGTGGGGGCTCTCGGACGATCTCGAGGGCCTGACCCGGTTCAGTCAGACCGTGGCCGACGCGCTCGGCGACCGGGTCGCGGTAGTCAAGCCGCAGTCCGCCTTCTTCGAGCGCTTCGGGTCCCGGGGACTCGCGGTACTTGAGTCAATTATCCGACAGTTGCGGGGCGCGGGTGCCCTCGTTCTGCTGGACGTCAAGCGGGGCGACATCGGCTCCACGGTCGCCGCGTACGCGGACGCGTACCTTGATCCATCCAGCCCGGTCCATGTCGACGCGGTGACCGCGAGCCCGTTCCTGGGCGTCGGCTCGCTCGCTCCGATGTTCGACGCGGCGCGGTCGCACGGCGGCGGAGTCTTTGTGCTCGCGCTCACCTCGAACCCGGAGGGCGCGAGTGTGCAGCGGGCCCGTGGCGCGGACGGGCGAACCGTCGCGCAGACCGTCATCGACGAGATTTCCCAGCTCAACGAGGGTGCGCAGCCGCTGGGAAGTTTCGGTCTGGTGGTTGGCGCCACGATCGGGGAGACCGGGCACGACCTGTCCAAGGTCAATGGGCCGCTGCTCGCACCGGGCCTCGGCGCGCAGGGTGGACGGGCTGCCGACCTGCGTACGGTCTTCGGCGACGAGCTCTCCGCGGTGCTTCCGTCGTACTCCCGGGAGGTGCTCGGCGCGGGCCCGGACCCGGCCGCTCTGCGGGCCGCGGCGGACCGTGTTCTGGCCGACTGTCGGGCCGCGTTGACCGCCGCCGGTCAGTGATCTCGTGGTCACGCTGACATGATCATGGCGCGCCCACGTTGCCGAAAGCTCCGTTGACCGCTAGTTTTCCCGGCGCTGGGAACCACGTACCCCTTTGGTTCCCAGGCACACCACGTTTCACAGATGCGGCGGTGCGTTCCGCCCGTCGCGATAGGGACCTGAGGAGAACTGGTGCCGCTCCCCCAACTGAGCCCCGAGCAGCGTGCCGCCGCGCTGGAAAAGGCTGCGGAGATCCGCAAGGCCCGTGCCAAGCTCAAGGAAGAGCTGAAGCAGGGCAAGACCACCCTGGCCGCCGTCCTCGACCGGGCGGAGGCGGACGATGTCGTCGGCAAGCTGAAGGTCTCCGCCGTCCTTCAGGCGATGCCGGGAATCGGCAAGATCCGGGCCACCCAGATCATGGAGAAGCTCAAGATCGCCGACAGCCGTCGCCTGCGTGGCCTCGGTGAGCAGCAGCGCAAGGCACTGCTTGGAGAGTTCTCGGCGAACTAGTTCCAACCGCCGTGTAGAAACAAGCAGTGAGTACGAATGACGATGTCCGCCCGTCGGCTCGTCTCACGGTCCTTGCCGGCCCCTCCGGGGTCGGCAAGGACAGCGTGACGGAACTTGTCCGGGCGCGATCGCCGTGGCTGTGGCGATCGGTCCCGCTGACCACCCGCCCCCGTCGGGAACACGAGATCGACGGTGTGCACTACTGTTTCGTCGACCGGGCGGAATTCGCCCGACTCCTCGACGACGGGCAGTTGCTGGAGTGGTCGGAAATTGGCGTCCACCGCTACGGCACGCCGAGCGGGCCGGTACGGATCCGGCTGTCCGCCGGTCGGCCGGTGCTGCTGACGATCGACCTCCGGGGCGCCCGCCAGATCCGGGCGGCGATGCCGGAGGCCCGGCTGGTGTACCTCGCCCCGCCGGGGACCGACGTCCGCGCCGTTGGTCGGGAATTCGACGTAACGGTCGTCAACCACGTCATCGAGCGGGCCGCCGACGAACTGGTAGGCTTGCTCGGTTCGTGCCACTTGACGTCGAGCTGACACGGCGTTGAACGGACTCCGAACTTCGTGTCCGAGCCGAGAGCGTCACGTCCGACCCGAATCTCGGCTCGACACCCGAACTCCAGATCGACTCCGACCTGACCGCCTCCGGGCGGTCGCGCAGACACAGAGGTTTCTCCCGTGGGATCCATCGCCAGTCCCGAAGGCATCACCAACCCGCCGATCGACGAGCTGCTCGAGAAGACCACCTCCAAGTACGCGCTGGTGATCTTCGCCGCCAAGCGCGCCCGCCAGGTCAACGCCTACTACAGCCAGCTCGGCGAGGGCCTGCTGGAGTACGTCGGCCCGCTGGTGGAGACCACTCCGCAGGAGAAGCCGCTCTCGATCGCGATGCGGGAGATCAACGCGGGTCTGCTCACCGCAGAGCCGACCGACCAGCCGTAGCGGCGGCCGGGACGTCGTAGATGACCGAGGTCGTACTCGGGGTCGGTGGGGGGATCGCCGCCTACAAGGCGTGCGAACTGCTGCGACTGTTCACCGAGTCCGGGCACCGGGTCCGGGTCGTGCCGACCGCCGCCGCGCTGCGGTTCGTCGGCGCACCGACCTGGGCGGCGCTGAGTGGCCAGCCGGTCGCCGACGACGTCTGGGCCGACGTGCAGGAGGTCCCGCACGTACGCCTCGGCCAGGGTGCCGACCTGGTGGTCGTCGCCCCGGCCACGGCTGACCTGATGGCCCGGGCCGCCCACGGTCTCGCCGACGACCTGCTGACCAACACCCTGCTCACCGCCCGCTGCCCGGTGGTGCTCGCGCCGGCGATGCACACCGAGATGTGGGAGCACCCGGCCACCGTCGAGAACGTCGCGACCCTGCGGCGGCGCGGGGTCCTGGTGCTCGAACCGGCGAGCGGCCGGCTGACCGGGGTGGACACCGGCAAGGGGCGGCTGCCCGACCCGGCCGAGATCTTCGCGGTCGCCCGTCGGGTGCTGGTCCGGGGGGTGGACGCGCCGCGGGACCTGGCCGGCCGCCAGGTGGTGGTCACCGCCGGTGGCACCCGCGAGCCACTGGACCCGGTGCGCTTCCTCGGCAACCGTTCGTCCGGTAAGCAGGGTTACGCGTTCGCCCGGACGGCGGTGGCCCGGGGTGCCCGGGTCACCCTGATCGCGGCCAACGTGAGCCTGCCGGATCCGGCCGGCGCGGACGTGGTCCGGGTCGGTACCACCGAGGAGCTGCGCAAGGCGACCCTGGAGGCGGCCGGGACGGCGGACGCGGTGGTGATGGCGGCGGCACCCGCCGACTTCCGGCCGGCGACCTACGCCTCGGATAAGATCAAGAAGTCGGGTCGAGGCGACACGCTCACCGTTGAGCTGGTGGCCAACCCCGACATCGCCGCCGAGCTGGGCGAGCGCAGGCGACCGGAGCAGGTGCTGGTCGCCTTCGCCGCCGAGACCAGTGACGCCGAGGCCAACGCCCGGGGCAAGCTGGCCCGGAAGAAGGCCGACCTGATCGTCGTCAACGAGGTCGGGCCGGACAAGGTCTTCGGAGCCGACACCAACAGGGCCGTCGTACTGGGGGCCGACGGGTCGACGACGGCTTTTTCGGAGCAATCCAAGGAAGACCTCGCCGACGCCGTCTGGGATCTGGTAACAACGCGCTTAACCGGATTGTCACGACCCGGCGCGACGTTGTAGTGCACTGGTCAGGCGGCGGATGACTAAACTGCCGCGAAACGTGTATTCGAGCCTTTTAGGAGCACCGTGGTACGCCGCCTGTTCACATCCGAGTCGGTCACGGAAGGCCACCCGGACAAGATCGCTGACCAGATCAGCGATGGAATCCTCGACGCGCTGCTGGACCAGGACCCGCGCAGCAGGGTCGCGGTCGAAACGCTCATCACCACCGGTCAGGTGCACGTCGCGGGTGAGGTGACCACGAAGGCGTACGCCGACATCCCGTCGATCGTCCGGGAGACGATCCTCGGCATCGGCTACGACTCGTCGAAGAAGGGATTCGACGGGGCGTCCTGCGGAGTCAGCGTGTCGATCGGCTCCCAGTCGCCGGACATCGCCCAGGGCGTGGACAGCGCCCTCGAACTGCGCTCCGGCTCGTCGGAGAGCGCGCTGGACGCACAGGGCGCCGGTGACCAGGGCATGATGTTCGGCTTCGCCTGCTCGGAGACGCCCGAGCTGATGCCGCTGCCGATCGCGCTGGCGCACCGGCTGGCCCGCCGGCTGGCCGCCACCCGCAAGGACGGCACGATCCCGTACCTCCGCCCGGACGGCAAGACCCAGGTCACCATCGAGTACGACGGCCTGCGCCCGGTCCGGCTGGACACGGTGGTGGTCTCCAGCCAGCACGCCGCCGACATCTCGCTGGAGTCGCTGCTCACCCCGGACATCCGCGAGCACGTCATCGAGCCGGAGCTGGAGGAGCTGGGCCTGTCGGTCGACGGCTACCGGCTGCTGGTGAACCCGACCGGTCGGTTCGAGATCGGCGGCCCGATGGGCGACGCCGGGCTGACCGGCCGGAAGATCATCGTCGACACGTACGGCGGGTACGCCCGGCACGGCGGCGGTGCCTTCTCCGGCAAGGACCCGTCGAAGGTCGACCGGTCGGCGGCGTACGCGACCCGCTGGGTGGCGAAGAACGTGGTCGCGGCCGGGCTCGCCGAGCGGTGCGAGGTGCAGGTCGCCTACGCGATCGGCAAGGCCCACCCGGTCAGCCTCTTCATCGAGACATTCGGCACCGAGAACGTCCCGGTCGACCGGATCGAGCACGCGGTACGCGAGGTCTTCGACCTGCGCCCGGCGGCGATCATCCGGGACCTGCACCTGCTCCGTCCGATCTACCGGCAGACGGCGGCGTACGGCCACTTCGGCCGCGAGCTGCCCGATCTGACCTGGGAGAGCACCGACCGCGCCGCCGACCTCAAGTCGGCCGCGGGAGCCTGACCAGCGCTACGCGCAGCGACCGGCAGCCCGCCACCGGGCTGCCGGTCGCTCGCGTCTGTGTCGATGTGCCGCTGGCCCACCTGGATCGGCTCTTCGACTACCTGGTGCCCGAGGACCTGAGTGAGCGGGCCCGGCCCGGGACGCGGGTCCGGGTCCGGTTCGCCGGCCAGTTGGTGGACGGTTGGCTGATGGAGCGCGCCGAGCTGTCGGCGCACGACGGCCGGCTCAGCTATCTCGAGCGGCTGGTGTCGCCGGAGCAGGTGCTGACCCCGGAGGTCGCCCGGTTGGCCCGGGCGGTCGCCGACCGGTACGCCGGCAACCTCGCCGACGTACTGCGGTTGGCGGTTCCGCCCCGGCACGCCCGGGTGGAGCGCGAGACGCCGGATCCCGGCCCCGCCCCGGTCACCGCCGTCGAGGATCCCGACGCCGCCGCTGTCGACGGCGGTCCGGTTCCCGGCGCGGCCGCCGGCGTCGACGGCCGCCCGGTTTCCGGTGCCGGCAGCGGTCCGGTTGCCGGGCCGGCCGACGGCGTCAGCAGGGGTCCGGTTGCCGGCGCGGACGGTGGTGCCGTCGGCGGGACGGTCGGCGGGTCGGACCCCGACGGTTCGGGCTGGCGGGGCTATCCGGCCGGGCCGGGGTTCCTGCGTGCCCTCGCCGACGGGCGGGCCCCCCGGGCGGTCTGGAACGCCCTGCCCGGCGAGGAGTGGGCGGACCGGTTCGCGGAGGCCGCCGCGGCCACCGTCGACAGCGGGCGCGGGGTCGTCGCCGTGGTCGCCGATGCCCGCGACCTCGGGCGACTCGACGCCGCGCTGACCCGGCGGCTCGGTGCCGGCCGGCACGTCGCGCTCTCCGCGGCGCTCGGCCCGGCCCGGCGGTACCGGGCCTTCCTGGCCGCCTGCCGGGGTCGGGTGCCGGTGGTGATCGGGACCCGGGCGGCGATGTTCGCCCCGGTGCCGAACCTCGGACTGGTGGCGATCTGGGACGACGGGGACGACCTGCACGCCGAACCCAGGGCGCCGTACCCGCACGCCCGGGAGGTGCTGCTCACCCGAGCCCAGCTCGGCAACGCCGCCGCCCTGGTGGCCGGCCACGCCCGGACGGTGGAGGGACAACTGCTGGTGGAGACCGGGTGGGCGAGGGAGATCGTCGCCGACCGTTCGACGCTGCGGTCCCGTACGCCCAGGGTGACGCCGACCGGGGACGATCCGCAGCTCGCCCGCGATCCCGCCGCCGCGTCCGCGCGCCTGCCCAGTCTCGCCTGGGAGGCGGCCCGGGCGGCGTTGAAGGCGGACACCCCGGTGCTGGTCCAGGTGCCCCGACGCGGGTACCTGCCGTCGGTCGCCTGTGCCGAGTGCCGTGCCCCGGCCCGGTGCCCGCACTGCGCCGGTCCGCTCGGGCTGCGTTCGGCGGCCGCGACTCCGGCCTGCCGGTGGTGCGCCCGGGTCGCGGCCGGGTACGCCTGCCCGCAGTGCGGTGGTCGGCGGCTTCGGGCGGCGGTGGTCGGCGCCCGACGTACCGCCGAGGAACTCGGCCGGGCGTTCCCCGGTGTACCGGTCCGGACCTCGGGCCGGGAGGAGGTACTGGACGTGGTACCCGGCGGCGCCGGCCTGGTGATCTCCACGCCGGGTGCCGAGCCGGTCGCCGAGGGCGGTTTCGGTGCCGTGCTGCTGCTCGACTCCTGGGCCCTGCTCACCCGGGCCGACCTGCGGGCCGGGGAGGAGGCGCTGCGCCGCTGGCTCGCGGCGGCGGCGCTCGCCCGGCCCGGCCCGGCCGGCGGCCGGGTGGTGGTGGTCGCCGACGGCGGGTTGGTGCCGGTGCAGGCGCTGCTGCGCTGGGATCCGGTCTGGTTCGCCGGCCGGGAACTGGCCGAGCGGCGGGAGTTGGGCTTTCCCCCGGCCGCCCGGATGGCGAGTCTGACCGGTACCGCGGCGGCCGTGGCGGAGTTGCTCGAGGCGGCCCGGCTGCCGGACGGCGCGGACGTGCTCGGTCCGGTGCCGGCCGGCGACGGCCAGGAACGGATGCTGGTCCGGGTGCCCCGGTCGCGCGCCGCCGCCCTCGCGGCCGCGTTGCACACCGCCGCCGGGGTGCGCACCGCCCGCAAGGCCAACCAGCCGGTACGCGTCCAGGTCGACCCGCACGACCTCTTCTGACCCGGTGTCGCCGGACCGGCCGACGGCCCGCTCCCGACCTGTCGGCACTCCGATCCGCGATCACCCGACCGGTCGCCGGTACGGCTCGCCGCCCCGAATCAGGTTCACCTGTTGCGAGATCCCCGTCACAGAGGGTTGTCTTCTCTGCGGCTGCTACGGGGTATCCGAGGAGGGACGCACTCGGTGTCCGACCGGGTGGCCAGGATACGGGTGATACCATCGCCCCTCATGCTGCACGCGGGGTTGCGTAACGGTGAGTGATCGCGCCGGTTTGGCGCTCAAGCTATTGATCTTGACAATTCCGGGATCAGGAGTGGGTAGGTCGTGACCGGTCGGCAGTCGATCGTCCTCAATGGCGATCTTGGTAGCGGCAAGAGCACCGTTTCGATCGAACTCGCCAAGCGGCTGGACCTGCGGCGGGTGAGTGTCGGCGATCTCTATCGGGAGATGGCACAACAGCGGCAGATGACCGCTCTGCAGCTCAACCTGCACGCCGAACTCGACCAGGCCGTCGACGGCTACGTCGACCAGTTGCAGCAGAACATCGCCGACTCCGGCGAGCAGCTGATCGTCGACAGCCGGCTCGCCTGGCACTTCTTCAAGCACGCGCTCAAGATTCACATGATCACCGAGCCGACCGAGGCGGCCCGCCGGGTCCTCGCCCGACCGTCCGGCCCGGCCGAGAGCTACTCCTCGATCGAGGAGGCGCGGGACAAGCTCCGCGAGCGCAGCGACAGCGAACGGAACCGTTTCCTCGTCCGGTACGGCGTCGACAAGGCGAAGCTGCGGAACTACGACCTGATCTGCGACACCACCAAGGCGTCCGCGCTCGAGGTGGTGGATCACATCATCGCCGCGTACGAGGGCTCCTTCGGCCAGGAGATCCTCCGCGAGTCACCGCCCCTGCTGCTGCTCGACCCGGCCCGGATCTACCCCACCGTGGAGATTCAGTCCCTGCGCGGCCTCTGGGAGTCCGACGAGTTCGTCACGCAGGTCGGGCAGGCCGGTGAAGAAGCACTCGAACCGCTGCGCATCGGGTACACCGGCGAGCAGTTCTTCGTGGTCGACGGTCACCGACGGCTCAGCGCGGCGCTCCGCAACGGCTTCAAACTGGTCCCCGGTCGCCTGGTCGCCGAATGCGACGAACCGGTCGTCGGCGGACTCAGTGCCATCGACTTCTTCCGGGCCGAGGTCGGGCTGAGCGTGATCTACGACTGGGACGCCGCCCACGGCACCCAGCTGCCGCTGCCCGAGCACATCCTGGAACGTACCGACAGCGTGCTGGTCGGTAAGCCCGGCTCTCCGTCGGCGTAACCCGGGAGCCGGGGTCGTACCCGGCGGCCCGTCCGGGGTGGCCCCGGGCCGCCGGTCAGCCGACCGGGTCATGCCCTGGTCCCGGCGGTCGTGCCGCCTGCCGGCCGCACCCACCCGACGCCGGGCGGCGGCGTGGTGGCGGCCGACCCCGCCCGTAGACTGGTAGGGCACCGCCGTTTCCGCCACCCGTGAAGGAGCCACCCCGCGTGACCGTCCAGCCCATCCGTCTCTTCGGCGACCCGGTGCTGCGCACCCCGGCCGAACCGGTCGTCGACTTCGACGCTGAGCTGCGCAAACTGGTCGCCGACCTGACCGACACCATGCGTGAGCAGAACGGCGCCGGTCTCGCCGCGCCGCAGCTCGGCGTCGGCCTGCGGGTCTTCACCTTCGACGTCGACGACGTCGTCGGGCACCTGGTCAACCCGGTGCTGCACTTTCCGGACGAGGAGGAACAGGACGGCCAGGAAGGCTGCCTCTCCATTCCCGGGCTGTACTTCGACACCAAGCGTCGGCTCAACGTCGTCGCCAAGGGCTTCACCGAGTACGGCGACCCGCTGCAGATCGTCGGCACCGGCCTGATGGCCCGCTGCGTGCAGCACGAGACCGACCACCTCGACGGGGTGCTCTTCCTCGACCGGCTGGACCCGGAGGCGCGCAAGGAGGCGATGAAGGCGATCCGGCAGGCCGACTGGTACGACGAGGCCGCGCCGCCGGTGGTCAAGGTCAGCCCCCACGACGTGCCGCCCAGCCGGCGCCAGTCACTGGCCAGCCGGTTCGGGCTCGGCTCCGACCGCTCGGCGAACCCCTTCGGTCTGGGTCGGTGACAGCGGAGTGCGCCTGATCTTCGCCGGTACGCCGGCCGTCGCCCTGCCCGCGTTGGACGCGGTCGCCGCCTCGTCCCACGAACTGCTGGCCGTCGTGACCCGACCCGACGCGCCGGCGGGCCGGGGCCGAGGGCTGGTCCGCTCCCCGGTGGGCGCCTGGGCCGACGAGCGGGGCGTCGAGGTGCTGACCCCGGCCCGGCCCCGGGAGCCCGAGTTCCTCGACCGGCTGCGCGACCTCGCGCCGGACTGCGTACCGGTGGTGGCCTACGGGGCCCTGGTGCCGCCGGTCGCCCTGGAGATCCCCACCCACGGGTGGGTCAACCTGCACTTCTCACTCCTGCCCGCATGGCGTGGGGCGGCGCCGGTGCAGCACGCGGTGCTGCACGGTGACCAGCTCACCGGGGCGAGTGTCTTCCAACTCGAGGAGGGGTTGGACACCGGTCCGGTCTTCGGCACCCTGACCGAGGAGATCCGCCCCACCGACACCTCCGGCGACCTGCTGGAGCGTCTCGCCACAGCCGGCGCGGGCCTGCTGGTCGCCGTCCTCGACGCGATCGGGCGGGGCACCGCCGAGGCCGTACCGCAGCCCACCGACGGCGTGTCGGTGGCACCCAAGCTCACCGTCGCCGACGGGCAGGTCCGCTGGACCGAACCGGCCTTCGCCGTGGACCGGCGGATCCGGGCGGCGACCCCGGCACCGGGGGCGTGGACCGGGTTCCGGGACGCCCGGGTCAAGCTCGGTCCGGTTCGGCCGGTCGCCAACGGACCCGAGCTCAAACCCGGTGAGTTGCTGGTGGAACGCAGCCGGGTACTCGCCGGCACGGCGACGACTCCGGTCGCCCTGGGTGAGGTCCGAGCCGCCGGCAAGAGGGCCATGCCGGCTCCGGACTGGGCGCGTGGGCTGCGAGTGGCGGCCGGGGAGCGATTCGAGTGAGCGAGGACAGCGGACGGATGCAGACTGTCGGCGGCAACCCGGGCGACGACCGGGGCCGGCCCGACCGGTCGGGTGACCGGGATCGTGGCTGGGCCGGACGTTCCGGGGGCGGCGACCGTGCCGGGGGCGGCGACCGTGGCCGTGCCGGGGGCGGCGACCGTGGCCGCGCTGCGGGTGACCGCGACCGGGGCGGCTGGGCGGGAGCTGACCGGGGCCGTGGTGCCCGTGGCGGCGCCGACCGGGATCGCGGGGGCAACCGCGGCCGGGACGACCGGGACCGGACCGGACGGGCACCCCGCCCCGGGCGTCCGGCCGTCGACCTGCCACGGCAGGCGGCGTACGAGGCCATCGAGGCGGTGCACCGGGACGACGCGTACGCGAACCTGGTGCTGCCCGGCATCCTGCGGGACCGGCGGTTGCACGGCCGGGACGCGGCGTTCGCCACCGAGCTGACCTACGGCACCCTGCGGCTGCGCGGCACGCTCGACGCGATCCTGTCGGCGGCGGCCGGCCGGGACGTCGCCCGGATCGACCCGCAGCCCCGGGACGCGCTGCGGCTCGGCGCCTACCAACTGCTGTATACCCGGGTTCCGGCGCACGCGGCGGTCTCCTCGACCGTCGACCTGGTGCGCTCGCTGGCCCCCGGCGCGACCGGGTTCGCCAACGCGGTCCTGCGGGAGGTGGCCGGCAAGGACGCCGACACCTGGCTGACCGAGTTGGCGCCCTCGTTCGAGACCGACCCGATCGGGCACCTGGCCTGTACCCACAGCCACCCGGAATGGATCGTGCGGGCGTTCAGCGAGGCGCTCGGTGGTGACCTCGGCGAGACGACCCGGCTGCTGATCGAGAACAATCAGCCGCCACCGGTGCACCTCTGTGTCCGGCCCGGCCGGGCCGACGCGGTCAAGGTGGCCGACCAGGTGGACGGCGCCCCGGGCGCGTTCTCCCCGTACGCGGTCTACCTCTCCGGCGGCGGCGCCCCGGGCGAGCTGGCTCCGGTGCAGGACGGCCGGGCGCACGTGCAGGACGAGGGGTCCCAGCTCGTCGCCGCCGCGCTGGCCGCCGCCGAACTGGACGGTCCCGACGAGCGCTGGCTGGACCTGTGCGCCGGGCCGGGGGGCAAGTCCGGGCTGCTCGGCGCGTTGGCCGCGATGCGCGGCGCGAAGCTGACCGCGGTGGAGGTCGCCGAGCACCGGGCCCGGCTGGTCGAGCAGGCGACCCGTGGACTGCCGGTCACCGTGCTGCACACCGACGGACGTACCGTCGGTCGTGACCCCGACCTGCCGGAGCAGGCGTTCGACCGGGTCCTGGTCGACGCGCCGTGCACCGGTCTCGGCGCACTGCGTCGTCGGCCGGAGTCCCGCTGGCGCCGCCAACCCTCGGACCTGCCGGCACTGACCCGGCTGCAGCGGGAGTTGCTCGGCGCCGCGCTGCGGGCGGTACGCCCCGGTGGGGTGGTCGGCTACGTGACCTGCTCGCCGCACGTGGTGGAGACACACGTCTCGGTCACCGAGGCGGCCCGGCGCTCCGGCGTACCGGCCGACTTCGTCGACGCCCGCCCGCTGCTGCCGGCGGGTATGCCTGGACTGGGTGACGGACCGACGGTGCAGTTGTGGCCGCACCGGCACGGCACCGACGCCATGTTCCTCGCCGTGCTCCGCCGAGGCTGACGGCGCGTTGCGGCGGTCCGGTTGACCGCGCGGCGCGCCTGACGCGCGGCGGCCCGGCTGACCGTGTGGCTGAACCGTGCGGCGCGACTGACCGTGCGGCGCGACGACGGGTGTCGTCCCCGGCTGGCCGCACGTCCGTCCGGCGGTGTCAAAAAGGGGCCCTTCCTCTACCGCAAACGTCGATAAGGGACCCTTCCTTGCCGATAACTTGGGGTGTAATGCCCGATTTGAGGCGAGGAGGGGCCACGATGACCCTGGAAGCGCGGGCCATCGGCACCCCGCTGGACCGGTTCGACGGGCCGGCGAAGGTCACCGGCACCGCCCGGTACGCCTTCGAGCAGCCGGTGGAGAACCCCGCCTACGTGTACCCGCTGCAGTCGACCATCGCGACCGGTCGGGTCACCGCGGTGCAGACCGGGGCGGCGGAGGCCGTGCCCGGCGTGCTGGCGGTGTTGACGAGCCGGAACGCGCCACGGGTCGCCTCCTCGGACGATCCGGAGATCGCGCTCCTGCAGACCGACGAGGTGACCTTCCGGGGGCAGTTCGTCGGCGCGGTCGTGGCCGAGACCTCGGAGGTCGCCCGGCACGCCGCCGCACTCGTCCGGTTCGACTACCTGCCGGTGCCGCACGACGTCGAGCTGCGCTTCGACCATCCGGACCGGTACGCCCCCGAGGTGGTCAACGGCGGCTTCGCCACCGACAACGAACGCGGCGACCCGGAGGCGGCACTGGCCGGGGCGGCGGTACGGCACGAGGCGGTCTACACCACCCCTCGCTACCACCACAACCCGATCGAGCCGCACTCCACCACCGCGCTCTGGGCGGACGACCGGCTCACCCTGTACGTCGGCAGTCAGGGGGTGCACCGGCTGCGTACCTCGATCGCCGAGCTGTTCGGGCTCGCCGAGGAGCGGATCCGGGTGATCTCGCCGCACGTCGGTGGCGCGTTCGGGTCGAAGCTGCACGCGCACGCCGACGTCAGCCTGGCGGTGCTCGCCGCGATGTCGGTGCCGGGCCGGCCGGTGAAGCTCGCGCTCACCCGGCAGCAGATGTTCTCCCAGGTCGGCTACCGGACCCCGTCGATCCAGCGGATCCGGCTCGGTGCCGACGACGCCGGGCGGCTGGTCGCGGTCACCCACGAGGCCGTCCAGGTCACCGCCCGGAACAAGGAGTTCGCCGAGCAGACCGTGACGCCGACCCGGGTGATGTACGCGGCACCGAACCGGCGTACCACGCACCGGATGGTCCGGCTCGACGTCTCCACGCCGACGATCATGCGGGCCCCGGGCAAGACGCCCGGGATGTACGCCCTGGAGTCGGCGATGGACGAGATGGCGATCGCCTGCGGGCAGGATCCGGTCGAGTTCCGGATCACCAACGAGCCGTCGGTCGACCCGGAGTTGGACCGGCCGTTCTCCAGCCGCAACCTGGTGGCCTGTCTGGAGGAGGGGGCACGCCGCTTCGGCTGGGCCGGACGCGACCCGGCGCCCCGCAGCCGTCAAGAGGCCGGCTGGCTGGTCGGCACCGGCGTCGCCGCCTCGATGTACCCGGTCTACCGGTTGCCGGGTTCGGCCGCGACGATCCGGCTGGACCCGGACGGTCAATACACGGTGTCGATCGGGGCGGCCGATCTCGGCACCGGCACCTGGACCAGCCTGACCCAGATCGCCGCCGACGCGTTGACGGTGCCGGTCGACCGGATCACGCTGCGGATCGGCGACACCGACCTGCCGCCCGCGATGGCGGCCGGTGGCTCGTCCGGGATGACCTCGTGGGGCTCCACCGTGGTCGAGGCCGCCCGCCAGCTGACCACCCGGCTCGCCGAGGAGTACGGCGGCACCGTACCGGCCACGGGGATCGAGGTCAGCGTGCGGATGCCGGAGAACCCGGAGATGGAGCGGCTCTCGATGTACGCCTTCGGCGCGCAGTTCGCCGAGGTGCGGGTGCACGGGGAGACCGGTGAGGTCCGGGTGCCCCGGCTGCTCGGTGTCTTCGCCGCCGGCCGGATCATCAACCCGAAGACCGCACGTTCGCAGCTGCTCGGCGGAATGACGATGGGGCTGTCGATGGCGCTGCACGAGCAGGCGGTGATCGACCCACGGTTCGGTCACGTGGTCAACCAGGACCTCGCCGAATACCACATCGCCACCAACGCCGACGTCGGCGCGGTCGAGGTGCACCTGCTGCCCGAGGACGACCCGTACGTCAACCCGATGGGCTCCAAGGGCATCGGCGAGCTGGGCATCGTCGGGACCGCCGCGGCGATCGCCAACGCCGCCCACCACGCCACCGGGGTACGGGTCCGGGACCTGCCGGTGAGCCTGGACCACTTCCTCGACGGGGCGGTGCCGGGCGGGCGGTGAACGCTGCCCGCCGCCGGCCGCCACGAGCCGCCCGAGGGCGCCGGTGCGACGGTGGTCGGCGGGCGGTGAGCGGGTGGTTCCGTTCGGTCAGGTGGTGAATCCGACGATCGTCCGGACGGGCGGCGTTCGTACACTGGCGCGGTGACCGTAGCAGCGCCGATCGTCGCGCCCAGCATCCTCGCCGCCGACTTCGCCCGGTTGGCCGACGAGGTCCGGGCGGTGGAGTCCAGCGCGGACTGGCTGCACGTCGACGTCATGGACAACCACTTCGTGCCGAATCTCACCATCGGGCTGCCGGTGGTGCAGAGCCTGCTGGCGGTGACGGACCTGCCGTTCGACGTACACCTGATGATCGAGGATCCGCGCCGCTGGGCGCCGAGTTACGCCGACGCCGGGGCGTACAACGTCACGTTCCACGCCGAGGCGTGCGAGGACCCGGTCGCGCTGGCGAAGGACCTGCGGTCGGCCGGCGCGAAGGCGGGACTGGCGATCGACCGGGACACTCCGATCGAACCGTACCTTGACCTGTTGCCCAGCTTCGATACATTGCTGATCATGACTATCAAGGCGGGTTTCGGGGGGCAGCGGTTCATCCCCGAACTGCTCGACAAGGTCCGGACCGCCCGTCGGCACGCGGCGGCGGGTCACCTGGAGTTGCGGATCGAGGTGGACGGCGGGATCGCGGCCGACACCATCGCGCAGGCAGCGGAAGCCGGTGCGGACGCCTTTGTCGCCGGCACCGCGGTCTACGGCGCCGCGGATCCCGCCGCGGCGGTGACGCAGCTGCGGCGGCTGGCCGAAACCGCCGCGCCGCGGGCATGAGCGAGCACCTCGTCCGGCTCGGTGTCGGAGTGTCGTCATGAGCGTCGACGGGACCGAGGAGCGGCCCGACCTGATCCTGGTCGTCGACGACGACGAGGATATTGTCCGGTTTGTCTCATTCAACCTTAAGTTGCATGGTTTCGAGGTCATACAGGCCCGGGACGGCCAGGAGGCGCTCGAGATGATCGAGCGGGGGCGTCCCGACCTCGTGGTGGTCGACCTGCGGATGCCCCGGATCGACGGGCTGGAGCTGACCCGGCGGCTGCGGGCCAACCCGATGACCTCCGCGCTGCCGGTCATCATGCTCACCGCCAAGGGGCTGACCGTGGACAAGGTCCACGGGCTCACTGCGGGCGCGGACGACTACCTGGTCAAGCCCTTCGACACCGCGGAACTCGTGGCCCGGGTCAGTTCCACGCTGCGGCGGAACAAGGAGGCGCGGGAGGTCTCCCCGTTGACCGGCCTGCCAGGCAACACCCGGGTCCGGCGTGAGATCGGCGACCGGGTACGCAGCGGCGTCGACTACGCGGTCGGGTACATCGACATCGACCGGTTCAAGAGCGTCAACGACCGGTACGGCTTCGTCCGGGGCGACGAGTTCATCAGCGCGCTGGCCCGCAGTCTGCACCGGGCGGTCGTCTCGGTGGGGCTGCCCCCGGCCTTCCTCGGGCACATCGGCGGCGACGACTTCGTGATCGTCTGTGCCCCGGAGCAGGTCCGGCCGCTGACCGAGCGGGCCGTGGTCGACTTCGAGAAGACCGCCGACGAACTCTACGACCCGGAGGACGCCAAGCGCGGGTACGTCGAGCTGAAGGACCGGCGGGGCAACATCCAGCGGGCCCATCTGGTCACCCTCTCCATCGGCGTCTCGCTCTCGGTGCCCGAGCGCCGGTTCACCGACCCGCTCGAGGTGATCGCCGCCGCGTCCGAGATGAAGACGGTGGCGAAGAGCCAGCCCGGATCCTTCGTGGCGATGGACCGGCGGCGCGGCCCGAAGACGCGCGGCAGTGGCGAACTCAGCTGAGCGGGCCGGCTCAGCTGAGCGGGCCGGGTGACCCCGCCGGGACGTGACCGGGGTCACTGCGATGTGAAGTCCGTCGCCTCGTTGACCTCTGGCGCCCCGTTTCGTGTAACACTCGACCGGTACCCACCACGCGCTGGCGGGACTCGGTGAAATTCCGAACCGGCGGTGATCCGGGGCGACAGCTCCCGGTAAGCCCGCGACCCGGTCGGCCGAACGGCCGCCCGGTGGACCTGGTGAGAACCCAGGGCCGACGGTTGGGCGCGGGCATCCGCCCACGCCCAGACAGTCCGGATGGGAGACAGCGCGCGGAACGGACGGGCCTGGTCGGCCAGCTTTGCCATGCCGACCGTCGTGGTCCGTCGGGGTCGGCCGCTGCCGTCCCCGTTTCTCCGTCTCCGCCTGCCCGGCCCACCGGCCACCGGCCGGTACCCTCCCCGCCCCGCCCGCGCACCGGGAGAACGCGCGAGGGAGAGGGAGAAGGATCGGCATGGGGAGTGTCTCCACCGACGAGGCGATGCGCCGCGCGATCGTGCTGGCGGCCCGCGGTCTGGGCACGACAAGTCCCAATCCGCTGGTCGGCTGCGTGCTGCTCGACTCGCGGGGCGAGATCGTGGGCGAGGGCTTTCACGCCTACGCCGGTGGCCCGCACGCCGAGATCGTCGCGCTCGCCCAGGCCGGCGAGCGGGCCCGGGGCGGCACCGCGGTGGTCACCCTGGAACCCTGCAACCACACCGGCCGGACCGGGCCCTGCACCCAGGCGTTGATCCGGGCCGGCGTCCGCCGGGTCGTGGTCGGGGTCACCGACCCCAACCCGGTCGCCGCCGGCGGCGTCGAGACGCTGCGGGCCGCCGGGATCGACGTGGAACTCGGGGTCCGGTCCGTCGAGGCGGAGGCCGGCAACCTGGCCTGGCTGACCGCGGTACGACGCGGACGGCCGTATCTGATCTGGAAGTACGCGGCGACCCTGGACGGGCGGATCGCGGCGGCCGACGGCACCAGCATGTGGATCACGTCCGAGGCGGCCCGGATCGACGTGCACGCGCTGCGCGGCACCGTCGACGCGGTGATCGTCGGGGTCGGCACGGTGCTCGCCGACGACCCGAGGCTGACCGTCAGGAACCTGCGCGACGGCAGCCTCGCCATCCGGCAGCCGCTGCGGGTCGTGGTCGACAGTGAGGGACGTACCCCGGCCGACGCCCGGGTCCGGGACGCCGCCGCTCCGACCTGGGTGGCGACCGTCGACGAGGTCGGCGCCGGCCCGGACGGCAAGGTCGACCTGCCCGCCCTGCTCGCCGTCCTCTACCAGCGCGGGGTACGTGCGGCCCTGCTGGAGGGCGGCCCCATCCTGGCCGGGGCGTTCCTCGCCGCCGGACTGGTCGACAAGGTCGTCGGATACCTGGCACCGAAGCTGCTCGGCGCCGGCCCGGCCGCCCTGGCCGACGCCGGCCCCCGGACCATCTCCGAGGTCATCGACCTGGAGTTCACCGACATCACACCGGTCGGACCCGATCTGCGGGTCACCGCGTTTCCCCGGAAGACGGAGGGCTGAGCGAATGTTCACCGGAATCGTGGAGGAGTTGGGCGAGCTGGTCAGGCGGACCGACACGGGCGACGATTCGGCCCTGGTCGCCATCCGCGGTCCACTGGTCGTCTCGGACGCCCGGCACGGCGACTCGATCTCGGTCAACGGGGTCTGCCTGACCGTGGTGGACGTCGACGAGGACATCTTCACCGCCGACGTGATGGGTGAGACGTTCCGACGTACCGCGCTGGGGGCGTTGGGTCCCGGCGACCCGGTCAACCTGGAACGGGCCGCCACGCTGGGCAGCCGGCTCGGCGGACACCTGGTGCAGGGACACGTCGACGGGGTGGCCGAGATCGTCCGGCGGGAGCCGGCCGAGCAGTGGGAGACGGTGACCTTCACCCTGCCCGCCGGGCTCGCCCGGTACGTCGTGGAGAAGGGCTCGATCACCGTGGACGGGATCTCGCTCACGGTGGCCGCGCTGGACGCGGAGACGTTCTCGGTCGGGCTGATCCCGACCACCCTCAAGGCGACCACCCTGGGTCGCAAGGAGGTCGGCGAGCCGGTGAACCTCGAGGTGGACGTGCTCGCCAAGTACGTGGAGCGACTGCTCACGACCGGTGGACGACTGCCGGCCGACGGACTGGAGGCCGTGGCATGACAACAGGATTCGGCAGCATCGAACAGGCCCTGGCCGACATCGCGGCCGGCCGGCCGGTGGTTGTCGTCGACGACGAGAGCCGGGAGAACGAGGGCGACCTGATCTTCGCGGCTGAGAAGGCCACGCCCGAACTGCTCGCCTTCATGGTCCGGCACACCTCCGGCTACATCTGCGCGCCGATCACCGAGGAGGAGGCGGACCGGCTCGAGCTGCCGCCGATGTACCACACCAACCAGGACCGGCGCGGTACCGCGTACACGGTGACGGTCGACGCCCGGGAGGGGGTCAGCACCGGCATCTCGGCGGCGGACCGGGCACACACCATCCGGCTGCTCGCCGACCCCGCGACCGACCCGACCGACCTGAGCCGGCCGGGGCATGTCGTACCGCTGCGGGCCAAGGCCGGTGGGGTGCTGCGCCGGCCCGGACACACCGAGGCCGCCGTCGACCTGGCCCACCTGGCCGGGCTCCGGTCGGCCGGGGTGCTCTGCGAGCTGGTCAACGACGACGGCACCATGATGCGACTGCCGGATCTGGAGAAGTTCTCCGCCGAGCACGGGCTGACGCTGGTCACCATCGCGGATCTGATCGCCTACCGGCGCCGGACCGAACGGCAGGTCGAGCGGGTCGTGGAGACCCGCCTGCCGACCCGGTACGGCGAGTTCCTGGCCATCGGCTACCGCGCCGAGTACGAGTCCGCCGAGCACATCGCGCTGGTCCACGGCGAGGTCGGCGACGGGCGGGACATCCTGGTCCGGGTCCACTCGGAGTGCCTGACCGGGGACGTCTTCGGGTCGCTGCGCTGCGACTGCGGTCCGCAGCTGGACGCCGCGCTGGCCCGGATCGCCGCCGAGGGGCGGGGAGTGGTCCTCTACATGCGTGGGCACGAGGGGCGGGGCATCGGCCTGCTGCACAAGCTGCAGGCGTACCAGTTGCAGGACCTCGGGCGGGACACCGTCGACGCGAACCTCGACCTGGGACTGCCCGCCGACGCCCGCGACTACGGCACCGGCGCGCAGATCCTCTACGACCTCGGGGTCCGGTCGATGCGGCTGCTGACGAACAACCCGGCCAAACGCGCCGGCCTGGAGGGGTACGGACTGACCGTGGCCGGTCGGGAACCGATGCCGGTCCGGGCCACCCCGGAGAACCTCCGGTACCTGCGGACCAAGCGGGACCGGATGGGTCATCTGCTGGACGAACTGGACGGTCCGGCGGGCGTCGGAGGTGTGACCGGGCTGGTTGAGGCGGTGCGTCCGGCGGGGGAGCGGACCCGGCGCGGGGAGCAGTCGACCCGGCCGACGGAGGAGTTGGCGGGACAGGCCGCCGGCCCGGCGGGGCCGGCGGGATTGACCGAGGTTACGGAAAGGTTGGCGTGACGATGGCGGGTTTCGGAGAGCCGGAGGTGTCCACGGTGGACGCGTCGGGGCTCACGGTCGGAGTGGTGGCGTCCCGCTGGCACGGCGAACTCACCGACCACATGTTGGACCGGGCGGTCACCGCGGCGAAGGCGTGCGGTGTGGACGACGTGGTGGTGGCCCGGGTCGCCGGTTCGGTGGAGCTGCCGGTGGTGGCCCAGGCGCTGGCCCGGCGCTGCGACGCGGTGGTGGCGCTCGGCGTGGTGATCAAGGGCGCGACGGCGCACTTCGACTACGTCTGCCAGTCGGTGACCGAGGGACTCACCCGGATCGCGTTGGACACCTCGACCCCGGTCGCGCACGGCGTACTCACCGTGAACAACCTGGAACAGGCCCGGGACCGGGCCGGACTGCCAGGCTCGGCCGAGGACAAGGGCTGGGCCGCCACCGTCGCCGCCCTGGAGGCGGCCGTGGCGATCCGGGAGATCAACGCGCTGCCCTGACCGGCGGCCGTGGGCGGGGGACCGGGCGGGACGCAACCTGCCCGGGTCAGCTCAGGCCGAGACCGTGCAGGGCGATCGCGACGAAGCCACGTACCGACCGGTCCCAGCCGGGCACGTCGGTGTCGTAATCGTGGACGCGCGCCTCGGTCAGCACGTCGAGCGCCAGGTCGGGCAGCCGCTCGCCGTCCGGTCCGGCCAGCCGCAGGGCCAGCGCCACCGCCGCCGTGACCCGGACGACCGGCTCGGCGGCCGACAGCAGATCCTGAAGAACGGGATGGACCCGCGGTGACTCGGCGGGCCAGCGGGCCAGCGTCAGGTTCGCGCTGGCCCGGACGTCGCGGCGGGTCGCGGGGACGGCCAGGAGCGCGGCCAGCGCGGCCCCGCTGGGCGGAAACCAGGCGACCAGTTCGGCGGCGAGCGCAGCGACCAGGTCGTCCGGGTCGGTGAGCCAGTCGACGTACCGGTCGAGGTGTCCGGCCCCGGCGAAGAAGGCGTCCGCTTCCCAGCGGACCGCCACGCCGTCCGCCAGCTCCGCGGCCTCCTCGTGGTCGAACAGGTCCTCTGCCTGCAGATGCCGCTCCACCAGCGCCGCCTGCTCGTCGGTGATCCCCTCGGCGGCGGCGAAGACCCGTCGGGCGTCGAACGGCAGCGCGTCGTCGCGCCGGTCGCCGAGCACCACCGAACGGAGCAGGTCGACCACCGCCGCCCGGTCCGGGGTGGCCGGGTCGTCGACGAGCGCCACCAGGAACGGCACCACGGACCGGCTCGCCCCCCACCGGGTGCCCTGGTGGTAGACGTTGCCGAACAGTTC
This sequence comes from Plantactinospora sonchi, assembly GCF_036422035.1. Classification (NCBI taxonomy): domain Bacteria; kingdom Bacillati; phylum Actinomycetota; class Actinomycetes; order Micromonosporales; family Micromonosporaceae; genus Plantactinospora; species Plantactinospora sonchi. The sequence continues at coordinate 86,763 of NZ_JAZGQK010000023.1, read as the reverse complement.
CGACAGCGCCGCCTGCCGGACCTCCGCCTGCGTCGAGCGCAGCGCCCGCAACTGATCCGGTACGTCGACCGCCGGCCCGTACGCGTGGTGCAGCGACTCCCACGCGACCGCGTCGAGTCCGGCCAGCGGGTCGGTCAACCGTGTCATCCGACCGTTCTACCAGCCGGGTCGGACAGGCAACGCGAGGGCCGATTCCCGCCAGCATCCGGTCGGCGGCCGGAGCAGGATCGAAACATGATCACTACCAAGACAACCGCGTTCAGGGTGCGGACCATCTCCCGATCGGAGTTGGACCGGGTCCGGGCGAGCGGGCGGGACGCCTCCGGTCATCCGGTCGAGCGGCAGACCGCCGAGGGCGGCGAACAGCTGCGCTGCTGCCTGCGGCCGGCCGAGCCGGACGAGCCGATCATGCTGTTCGGCTACCAGCCGCCGATGCCGGCCAGCCCGTACCGGGAAACCGGAGCAATCTACGCGCACGCCGAGCCGTGCGGCGGCCCGAGCGGGTCCGACGGCTATCCGCCCGCCTTCCGGGGCCGGCGGCAGGTCCTGCGGGCGTACGACAGCAGGGGCTGGATCCGGACCGCCCGGGTGCACGACGGCGCCGATCCGGAGGCGGTGATCAGCGACCTGTTCACCGACCCGGAGGTCGTCGAGCTGCACAGCCGCAACGTCGCCTGGGGCTGTTACACCTTCACCGTCGAGCGGGCCGGGTAGCCGGGTGGGCCGACGCGGGCGGGACGGCCGGCCGGTCAGAGCCGACCGGCCTCGATGATCCGGCGCAGGAACTGCCGGGTACGCGGCTGCGTCGGCTCGCCGAGCACCTGTCGCGGCGGCCCCTCCTCGAGGACCCGGCCTGCGTCGAGGAAACAGACCCGGTCGGCGACCTCGCGGGCGAAACCCATCTCGTGGGTGGCCAGCACCATCGTCATGCCCGCCGTCTTCAGGTCCCGGATCATCGTCAGCACCTCGCCGACGAGTTCCGGGTCGAGTGCCGAGGTCACCTCGTCGAGCAACAGCAGCCGGGGCGAGTTGACCAGGGCGCGGACGATCGCCACCCGCTGCTGCTGGCCGCCGGAGAGCCGGTCCGGGTAGGTGTCGGCGCGGTCCGCCAGGCCGACCCTGGCCAGCAGTTCCCGGGCCTGTTCCTCGGCCTCGGCGCGGGGCCGCCGGTGCACCCGGACCGGCGCCAGGGTGATGTTGTCCAGCACCCGCAGGTGCGGGAACAGGTTGTACGACTGGAAGACGATGCCGATCCGGCGACGTACCAGGTCGGGGTCGGTGCCGGGCGCGGTGATGTGCTCGCCGTCCAGGTGCACGGTGCCGTCGTCGAGCTCCTCCAGCAGGTTGACGCAGCGCAACAGGGTGGACTTGCCGGAACCCGACGCGCCGATCAACGCCACCACCTCGTGTTCGGCCACCTCGAGGTCGAGCCGGTCGAGTACCACGTGTCCGGCGTACACCTTGCGCAGGGCGCGGCAGCTCAGCACCGGTGGACTCATCGGGCCGCCTGCCGGCGGGCGGCCCGCAGCGTCACCCAGTCGGTGACCGCGACCAGTGGGATGGCGAGCAGCACGAAGAGCATCCCCGCGACGATGTACGGCGTGTAGTTGAAGGTCTCGGCGGTGGCGATCTGCGCCGCCCGTACCGCGTCGATCGGCCCGGCCAGCGAGACGAGGCCGACGTCCTTCTGCAGTGCCACGATGTCGTTGAGCATGGGCGGGGCGACCCGGCGGACCGCCTGGGGCAGCACGACGTACCGCATGGTCTGCCGGTGGGTCAGGCCCAGCGACCGGGCGGCGGCGAGCTGGCTCGGATGCACCGACTCGATACCGGCCCGGAAGACCTCGGCCAGGTAGCCGCCGTAGACCAGCACCAGCGCGGCCCCGCCGAGCACCAGCACCGACGGCATGCCCTGCAGCCGCAGTCCGGGCACCCCGAGGGTGAAGACGTACAGCACGATGATCAGCGGCAGGCCGCGGAACGTGTAGGTGTAGCCGGCGGCCAGCGCCCGGACCGGGAAGAGGACCGGGCCACGCAGCGTACGCAGCAGCGCCACGACCAGCCCGACGGCGAGCGCGCCGACGGCGCAGAAGGCCAGCAGCCGGATGTTGAGCCACAGTCCGGTGAGGATCTCCGGCAACGCCGCCCGGGCGGTCCGGATGTTGAGGAAGGACTGACGGACCCGTTCCCAACCGGGAGCGCCGGTCACCGCCACCACCAGCAGCGTGCCGAGTACGCCGGTCGAGGTGGCGGCGACCAGCACCGAGCGGACCGTCTGCCGTTTCCGGTGGGCGGCCCGCGCCAGCGCGATCGGGGACGGACGGTGGTCGGCCAGGGTCACGTGATCTCGACGACGCCCGCCACCTCGGAGAGCCAGGTCCTCTCCAGGTTGGTGAGCGTGCCGTTGTCCCGCAGGGTGTTGACCGCGGTGCTGACGCACCCGGTCAACGGCGAGTTCTTGTCGAGGACCACGCCGAACGTCTCCGGCAGACCGACCTGGGGCAGTTGACCGACGATCACCGCGTCCTTGAGCTGGGACGAGGTGATGTAGAAGGCAGTCGGCAGGTCGACCACGATCCCGTCGACCTGCCCGTTCTCCAGAGCCTTCTTCGCGTCGTCGTTGGTGTCGTAGACCTGCGGCTTGACGGTCGGCTGGATGACGTCGGTGATCGCCTGGTAGCTGGTGGTGCCGACCTGTGCGCCGAGTTTGACGTCCTTGAGGTCGGCGAGCTTCGTCCGACCGGCGACCTTCGAGTTCTTCATCCCGACGACGGACTGCCGGACCAGGTAGTACGGCGAGGAGAAGTCCACCGCCTGCTGGCGTTCGTCACTGATCGAGAACTGGCTGAGGGTGAAGTCGAAGTCCTTGGGTCCCGGGGCGATGGCGTTGTTGAACCTGACCCGGATCCACTGCACGTCGACCCGGGCGAAGCCGAGCTGCTCCGCGATCTCGTAGGCGACCGCGGACTCGAAGCCCTTGCCGTTGCCGGGCAGGTTGTCGCTGAACCAGGGCGCGTACGCGGGATCGTCGGTCGCGACGGTGAGTTTGCCGGGGCTCTTGGTCTTCAGGTTCTCCTTGGTGCAGGCGTTGTTCTGCCCCGGGGGTGGGGCGGGATCGACCACGGGTGCGCAGCCGGCGAGGGCCGCGAGCAGGATGCTGGCGGTCGCGAGCGCGACCGGCGTAGATCGGCGAGCCATGGCCGACAGCATAGGCACACGTCGAGGTGAGCCATAGATCTCCATCGGTTCATCCCAGATATTCGCGGACCTGCGACGATCTGCCGGACGGGCCGGATTTAGTCGGGTATCGGCCCGTCCGGTGGTGTCACCTGACCGACGGCGGTACACCGGAGACCAGCGGAGCTTGCGGTGCGGCCCGTGGTCGGACCGCGGTCGGGGGTGGCGGGTTCGGATTGACAGGTCGGATCGGAAGACGACACGGCGGGCGGTAAACCGCGACGGGTGTTCACGCGTCACCTCTGCGTGACAACCCACCTGGTCTCCGACCCGCCCGGCGGGAGGACCATGACGTACTCCGGACTTCCGCCGGAGTGGACGGCGGACGAGGCGGTCACCCGGCTCTTCGTCGCCCACTACCGGCCGCTGGTACGCCTCGCCACGCTGCTCCTGCACGACCGGGGCGCGGCCGAGGAGATCGTGCAGGACGGCTACGTCGCGTTGCACGGCCGGTGGTCCCGGCTGCGTGACCCGGACAGGGCGCTCTGCTACCTGCGGACCAGCGTGGTCAACCGGTGCCGGTCGGCGCTGCGGCACCGCCGGGTCGCCGAGGCGTACGCCGCGACGAACCGGACCGCGCGCGACGCGCCGAGCGCGGAGAGCGGCGCCCTCGACCTGCTCCGGCACGACGAGGTGATCACCGCGTTGCGGGCCCTGCCGCCCCGGCAGCGGGAGGCGGTCGTCCTCCGCTACTACGTGGAGCTCTCCGAGGCCGAGACCGCCGAGCTGATGCGGGTCAGCCGGGGCGCGGTGAAGAGCCACACCTTCCGCGGCCTCGCCGCGCTGAAACAGAGCCTGGGGGGAGCGCGGACATGAACATCCGACCGAGCGGTGGGGCCGACGGGGCCGACGGGGAGGGACGACCGGTGGACGGGTACGGAGCGGGACCGGAGGAGAACCGGTGGGCCGCCGACGATGAGCGGCGACCGACGGACGAGGAGGTACTGCGTCGGATCCTCGCGGCGCACGCCGAGCGGATCGAACCGGATCCGGACGCGCTTCCGGAGATCCGGCGTCGGATCCGGGACGGCGGGCGGGACGCCTCGGCCGGCCGGTGGCCGAGCCCGGCCCGGGTGCTGCCGTCGTTCGCCGGACGGCGCTGGTCGCCGGTGGCCGCCGGAGTGGTGACGGTCGCCGTACTGACCGTGGCGGCAGTGGCGGTCGGACTCGCCGGCGGGCTTCCGACCGCCACGCCGGAGCAGGTCGTCGCGCCGGTCGCCGGGTCGGCCACCACACCGCCGCAGCCGAGCCCGCCGGGCTCCGCCGACCCGGCCCCGGCCCCGTCCGATCCGGCCACGGCGGACCCGGTCGCACCGTCGGCGCCGACGGGTACCGACTCCGACCAGCGGCGGGCCGACCTCGCCGTCTACTACCTGGGCGGCCCCGTCGACCGGCCCCGGCTCTACCGGGAGTTCCACCGGCTCTGGCTGCGCGACGGCTCGGCCCGGGACCGGGTCACCGCGGCGGTGCGGAACATGCTCGACGGCCCGTCCGGCATCGACCCGGACCACCGTACGGGCTGGCCGGCCGGGACCGACCTGCGCGGGGCGTCGGTCCGGGCCGGCGTCGCCACGGTGGACCTGACCGGAGTGTCCCGGCACACCACCGACGCGCTCGGGGCGCGGCTCGCCGTACAGCAACTGGTCTGGACGGTCACCGCGACCCCCGGCGTGACCGGGGTACGGCTGCGGCTCGACGGCGCCCCGGTCGGCCGGCTCTGGGACCGGGTCGACGTCTCCGGGGTGCTGCGCCGGGCACCGGCGGTCGACGTACTCGCCCCGGTGTGGCTGATCTCGCCGCAGCACGGGGACACCGTCCGGAGCACCTTCGAGGTGCACCTGGCGGGGATCCTGCCCGAGGCGACCGCGCAACTGCGGATCCAGCAGGACGGCCGGACCGTACACGAGCAGGTGGTCACGTTGTCGATCGCCGGGCCGGCCCAGGGGGAGAAGCGGTTGCGGATCACCCTGCCACCGGGGCGGTACACCCTGACCGCGTACGCGACCTCGCTGGCCGACGGGACCGAGCAGCACCACGACGACCACCTGGTGACGGTCCGCTGAACCGGCCGACGGTGGACCGGCGGACGGGTCGGGGGCCGTCCGCCGGTCCACCTGGTGGGCGGGAACCGGACCCGGCGGCCAGGGCCGGGCCGACCGGCTGCGAGAATCCGATGTCGTGAAGACGTTCGAGGAGCTGTTCGCCGAGCTGCAGGCCAAGGCCGCGGCCGGCACCCCCGGCTCGGCGACGGTGGCCGCGCTGGAGCGCGGCGTGCACGCGATCGGCAAGAAGGTCGTCGAGGAGGCGGCCGAGTCGTGGATGGCCGCCGAGCACGAAGGTCCGGAACGGGCCGCCGAGGAGATCTCCCAACTGCTCTACCAGGCCCAGGTGCTGATGCTCGCCACCGGTCTGGAGCTCAAGGACGTGTACCGACATCTGTGAGTGCCCCGCCGCCTCCCGGTCCCGGGAACGCGTGCGTCAGTCCGATTCCGCTGACCGTAGTCCGAGCCAGTCGACCGGCAGTCCATTCCGCTGACCGCGAGGAGCACCGACAGATGCTGCGCATCGCCATACCCAACAAGGGCACCCTCTCCGGCCCCGCCACGCAGATGCTGCGTGAGGCGGGCTACCGCCAGCGCGGCGACGACCGCGACCTGGTCTGCCGGGACGAGGCCAACGACGTCGAATTCTTCTACCTGCGCCCCCGGGACATCGCCACCTACGTAGGCTCCGGCGACCTCGATCTCGGGATCACCGGCCGGGACCTGCTGGTCGACTCGGCCAGCCCGGCAGAGGAGACGCTCGACCTGGACTTCGGCGGCTCGACCTTCTGGTTCGCCGCCCGCCCGGAGACCGTGGCGTCGGTCGACATGATCGCCGGCCGTCGGATCGCCACCGCCTATCCCGGGGTGGTGGAGCGGCACCTCGCCGAGCGCGGCGTCGACGCCGAGGTGATCCGGCTCGACGGCGCGGTGGAGAACGCCGTACGCCTCGGCGTCGCCGACGTGGTCGCCGACGTGGTCTCCACCGGGGCCACCCTTCGGCAGGCCGGCCTGGCGATCATCGGGGAGCCGATCCTGCGCTCGTCGGCGGTGCTGATCCGCCGCACCGGTGCCTCGGCCAACCCCCAGGTGGACCAGCTCGTCCGGCGGTTGCAGGGTGTGCTGGTGGCCCGCCGTTACGTCATGTTGGCCTACGACGTCCGGGCCGATCTGCTGGAGAAGGCGAGCGCGTTGACCCCGGGGATCGAGTCCCCGACCATCTCGCCGCTGCACCGCGAGGGGTGGGTGGCGGTCCAGGCGATGGTGCTGCGGCGCGACGTACACCGGATCATGGACGAGTTGTACGAGGTCGGGGCCCGGGCGATCCTGGTCACCGACATCCACGCCTGCCGACTCTGACCGGCCGGCGCCGGCCCGGGGTCTGGGTGCCCCGGGACCGGCCCGCCGGGGCGGGCCGGTCAGCGCGGCCACGGCCACTGTCTGTCCTTGACGTCCCGGGGGACGGAAGTAGCGGCAGACGGTGGTCGTCCCCCTCCTGGCCCACGTGGTGCAGGACCACGGTAGGCCGCCGGGGTACGTCGACGCGAGGGATAATCCGCACAGCGACCCCGTCCACGGTGTGCTCCCGCACAGTGGACGACCGGTCCGCCGTCGACGGTTTCCGGCGGGTCAGCCGGTGGCCAGGTCGAGCGCCCGGATGGCGAGCCAGAGTTCGTGTCGGGCGTTCGGCGCGTGCAGCAGCGAACGTCCCAGCGCCTGCTCGGCCCGGACGAGTCGTTTCCGGGTGGCCGAGGGCGAGATGCCGAGTGCGGTCGAGGTCGTGACCAGATGGGTGTCCGCGTCCAGCCAGGCCCGGACCGTGTCGATCATGACCGACCGGTCGGCCCGGGTCAACGCAGAACGGTTCCCCGGGTGCGCTGTCCGAGCCAGTCGAGGATGGTGCGCACCGCGTCGGGCCGGAGCGACAACCGGGCGAGCGTCAGCAGGTCCTCGGTACGGCCGGGATCCGCGACCTCCGTGGACTGCCGGCTCATCAGGCGGCTCCTCGCGTACGTCCGCCCGGGCCCTCCGGCCCCGGGAGACGACCGGCCCGGAGCGGTGGAACGTCTCCGCCGTGCCCGGCGCCAGGCTGTGCGGAGAAGCCTACCCGGCGGAGCCGGACCCGTCCCCGGGCTGTTCCGCGCCCGACGTCCTGGATGGCCCGACGGTCGGGTAACACCACGGCGCCCCGGAACGCTCTTCCCTACGGGGCCGGGACGGAGGGGCTCCTCGGCACCCTATCGTCGAGGTCCGTCCCGGCCCGTCACAGGTTTTCGCCCCGCGCCCGGTGCCGGTGACCGAACCCCTAGTCTCGTCCGGATGCGGATCGAACTCGTGACAGTGATCGTCGAGGAGTACGACCCGGCGATCGAGTTCTTCACCACTGCCCTCGGCTTCGAACTGGTCGAGGACTCGCCGTCGCTGACCAACGACGGCCGTCCGAAGCGGTGGGTGGTGGTCCGGCCACCCGGCGCGCAGACCGGGATCCTGCTCGCCCGCGCCGACGGGGAGCGGCAGCACGGCGCGGTCGGTGACCAGGCGGCGGGCCGGGTCGGGTTCTTCCTCCGGGTCGACGACTTCTCCGCCGCCCATGCCCGGATGACCGCCGCCGGCGTCGAGTTCGTGACCGCCCCGCGTGCCGAGCCGTACGGCCGGGTGGCGGTCTTCCTGGACATCGCCGGCAACCGGTGGGATCTGCTCGGACCGGCCTGACCGCCACCGCGACGAGTCGGGCCCGACCACCGACCGGGCGTCAGGCCGCGTCTCGACCGGGCGTCAGTCGGTGCGGCCGGCGACGCCGGGCCGTGTAGGCGCCGCCGGCCGCGAGCAGCCCGACCAGGGCGACGCCCGCGACGACCGGCAGCACCGAGCCGCCGCCGGTACGGTGCGGCGCGACCGGCGCGGCGTCGACGACCCGGGGTCCGGCGGCGCCCCCTGACGCGGTGCCTGGCGACGGGACGCCCAGCGACGCCGCGTTCGACGGCGGCACCGAACCGTCGAGCGCGGCGTCCGGCGTCGGACCGGTGAACGGCGGCGTCGAAACGGTACCGGCCGGCGGAGCCGGAAAGTCGTTCGTACCCTGGTCGGGGCGACCCGTCGTGCCGTCGGTTCCGGTGCCGCCGTCGGCCTGTCCGGCGGGGCTGTCCGGACCGGTGTCACCCCCGCCACCGGGACGCGGTGCGGTGGGCCGCGACGTCGTACCGGTCGGGGTGCGGTTGTGTGCGCGCACCGTGTCCGGGGAGAACGCGGGTCGCCCGACCGTGCCGCCGATGTCGGTGCCGCCGAAGATCCACAGGTCGACGCTGCCGGGGCGGGGCCGGTAACTCATCGCCCCGAGCTGGCTGTACGTCCAGGTGTCCGCGCCGGCGTCGGCGTGCCAGTACGACCAGTACGCCGACGCCGGCGGGGTCAGCACGCACGCCTCCTCCTCCGGCGGTGGGTACTGCCGACCACCCTGGTGGCCGCTGTACCCGATCCGGCAGATGAACGCCGGACCGTCGTGCCCCGTCCCGGTGGTCCGCCAGCCGCCCTGGTTGAGCAGCTCGTATCCGGTCGTGGGGGTGCTGCCGCAGGAGCGCAGCAGCGGCCCTCCCCAGTGTCCGAAGTCGACGGCCAGGACAACGCCGGAGGTGGTGGTGCACCGGTCGACCGGTAGCGGATCGGCCGACGCCGGGCCGGCTCCGACGACCGGCACCGCCAGCAGGGCCACGAGGCCGGCGGCGACCAGCCGGAGCGGCTGCCACCTGGCGGGCCGCTCCGGCGACAGGGCCACGGGACCGGCGGCCGGCCGGAGTCGCTGCCGCCCGGGACGCGAGCGGGCCTGCGGGGCGCCCATCAGTTCCGTTCCGTCCGGTCCGCGGCCGTCGCGGGCGCCGTCGCGGCATCCGGCGAGGAGGTCGAGGACGAGTCGGTTGCCGTCACCAGGCGGCGACGTCGGCTGGTGGCCAGCACCAGTCCGCCGCCGAGGCCGATCAACGCGGCCGCGAGCCAGCCCAGTCGGCCGATGTCGGCGCCGGTCAGCGCGAGCCCGCCTCCGCTACCGGACGGGTGGTCACCAGGTGGTCCGGAGCCGCCCGGCGCTGGGTCCGGGTCCGGGGTGACGGTGGTGACGTCCCGGTACAGCGTCCCGAACGAGGTGCCGACCGCCCCGCCGAGCGCCTGGACCGAGGCCCGCAGGTCGGAGCCGTCCGGCCCGTCCGAGGCGACGTCGAACCCACCGTCGGGATTCTGCCGCGCCGCCAGGAACGCCCGGGCCCGGCTGACCTGCGCTCCGTAGCGGGACCGGTCGAGGCTGAGACCCTGGATGGCGAGGGCCGCCGAGTTGGTGGAGTTGCCGGCGGCACCCGGGAAACCGCCGTCCGGACGCTGTTGCGCGGCGATCCAGTCCAGCGCCTTGCCGACCGCCGCCGCGTCCTCGTCACCGGGCAGCAGGTCCAGTGCCATCGCGGCGATCGCCGTACTGTCCACATCGGCGTCGCCGGTGTCCGGGATCAGGCTCGGCCACGAGCCGTCCGGGGCCTGCAGCCCGCGCAGGTACGCCACCGGCCCGGCCACCCGCTCGACGTCACCCGCCCGTACCTGGGCCATGATGCCGAGGGACTGGGAGAAGACCGAGGTCGCGTAGGTGTAGTTGCCGGGCCCGGCACAGCTGCGGTCGGTACCGGTGCTGGCCTCGGCGCAGATGGCCGTGCCGAGAGCGTCGATCAGGTCCGTGCCGGCGAATTTCCTGGGGTCGTGACCGGTCGCCTCGGCGAGCAGTGCCAGCTTGCCGATCGAGCCACCGCTGGCGTACGGGGTGCCGACGCCGGTCCAGCCGAGCACACCGCGACCGCTGCCGTCCCGCCCCGAACCGTCGAGGAACCGGAGCATCCGGGCCAGCGCGCCGTCGTCGCCGGTCGCGGCGAGTGCGTACCCGGTGTCGATGGTGAGCCCGAAGTCGGCGAAACCCGATCCGGCCAGCGTCTCGTGGTAGTGCCCGTCGACCAGCCGTACCGGGTCGACAAGGTACGCCACGCCCCGGGTCAGGTCCGGCCCCGGGTCGGCCGGCGGGTTACCCGTCGGTGTGCCGCCGGGGCTGCCGCTCGGGCCCGGGCCGGGCGTGCTCGGCGACGGGCTCGGCGCGGTCGGGTCGTGGACCAGGGTCGCCAGGTCGACGCCGGCCAGTGCCGGTACCGCGAGCACGCTGGCGTACAGGTCGACGTCCGGGGTGAACTCGTCGGGGACGAACCCGCCGCCCTCCTGCTGGCGGGCGGCGAGCCAGGACCGTCCGGGTGCCGCCGCGGCCGGCGCGCCGAGCGCGGTCAGCGCCTGCACGGCGGAGCCGGTGCTGCCGGTGTCCCCGCCCGGCGCGCCGAGGTACGGCGGGAAGCCGCCGTCGGTCATCCGCTGGGCGAGCAGGTAGTCCTTCGCCTTCGCCACCGCCGGTGCGGCATCGGGGACCAGACTCAACGCCTGCGCCACGAAGCCGGTCGTGCCGACCTCCGACTCGCACCAGTCGCCGGGCAGGATCAGTGAACCGGCGAATCCACCGTCGGCGCACTGCAACTGGCGCAGCCGGTCGACGGCCGACACCGGCACCTCGACTCCGGCCCTGGCCAGCGCGAGTACGCCGATCGCCTGCGGCACCGGCGCGGCGATCCCGTGGAAGTCCCCGGGCGCGGTGCAGTTGCCGAGGCTGCCCGCCTCCGCGCAGACGTTGTCCAGCAGCGTGCCGGGCAGGTCGCGGCCCCCGAAGCCGGTGGCGTCCCGACCGACGATCTCGGCGAGCAGGGAGAGCTGGGCCACCGCCGCCGAGTTCGGCGGGGAGCCGGTCCCGTCCGGGTAGGCGTACGTGTCGACGTGCGCGGCCAGGTGGTCGACGACCCGGCGCAGTGCGGCGTCCTGGCTCCCGGCGGCGGCCAACGCGATCCCGACCTGGAAGGTACGGGTGTGGTCGGGGAATCCGCCGACCTCGTTGAAGACGTGGTCGCCGTCGGTCAGCTGGCCCACCAGGTACGCCGCACCCCGGGCCACGGCGTCGCCGGCCGGCGGATCCGACGGCTGCCCGCTCGGGGTCGGCGTGCCGGTCGGTGCGTCGGTCGGGTCACCGCCGCCGGGGCCGGTGGCTCGCACCGAGGCCGGGCTGAAGGACGGCTGACCGCCCGCGCCGCCGATCTCGGTGCCCCCGAAGACCCACGCCTCGACCTCGCCCGGCGCCGGTACGTGGGACAGCGCACCGAGCGGGCTGTACGTCCAGTGCTCCTGACCGGCCGGCGCCAGCCAGTACGACCAGTACGCCGAGGCGGGCGGGGTCTGCGGGCACGCCTCCTGCGCCGGGGTCGGGTACTCCGTCGCGTCGTCGAACTCCGGGTTCCCGATCCGGCAGACGAAGCCGGGACCGTCGTGCACGGTGCCGGTGGTCCGGAATCCCGCCTGGTGCAGCAGTTCCAGGCCGTTGGTGGGGGAGAGGGCGCAGCCGCGTACCACCGGCCCATCCCACGGGCCGAAGTCGACGGCGACGACCGCGCCCCGGGTGGGGGTGCAGTCGCCGACCGGGCCGGCGGATCCGACGAGGTTCACCGGCTCCGCCGCCACCGCGACGGTGAACCCGACCAGGGCGGCCGTCGCGGCCGCCAGGACGGCGACCAGGCCGGCCAGCGACGCCCGTAGCCGACGCCGGACAGACCGCGGCCGACGCCGGGTGGGAACGGGGGTGAGGGGGACGGTAGGGGCGGGAGCGGGGCTCATGACGGGCCTCCTGGAGCGGCGGCCGGAGCGGGATGCTCGGGCCCACCCGGTGGAGACCAGGAGCGCCGATCCCGCGCCGTGGACCTCGACGGCGCTTGCGGTGGTGGTCCAGCGCAGGTAATCCGACTCGTCCGTCGGGTGACGGACCTACGGTTGCGGGCCAGTGCCGGGTTTTGACCGGCTTCCCCTGCGAGTACTGGACGGGTGGAGCGCCGACATCTGAACACAGCGCGGTGTCGCAGGTCAACGCCGGGCACGGCGCCGGGCAGTGTCCACTGTCACTACAGACGGCGGGACCGGTGTGCGCTACCGTCCCTGGGTCACCGCGTGGGGGAATCCGGTGGAAGTCCGGAGCTGACGCGCAACGGTAGGAGACGGTACGAGGCCGGTCCTCGTCGTCCCGAGCCCGAATGCCCTGCGGTGGTGCAGTACTGCGGATCCCGACCACGCGACCGGGCGGCGACCGCCTCCTTCCGCGGTGGCCCAGGGGCACTCCGGCACGGGGCGACTCGTCGACCCCCATCCAGAGGAGTCCGAACGATGACCCGCGGCGTACCCGCCACCCCGTCCCGTACCCCACGGCCGCCACGAACCGGCCGACGACTGTTCACCGCCGGCCTGGCCGGTGTGCTCTGCACGGTGCTGCTCGCCCCGTCCACCGCACGGGCCACCTCCACCCCGACCCAGGTCACCAGCGCGGTGACCAGCGGGGTGGCGTACCTGAAGACCCTGCAACGGGCCGACGGCGGCTTCGCCGGAGCCGGCCTGTCGAACGAGTGGGCGTTCAGCGCGTTCGCCGCCGCCGGGGTCGCCGTCGTCGACCTCACCCCGGGCGGCGACACCAGCCGCGACGCCCGCACCGTCTACCGGGGCCTGCTCGCCGACCCCGCCTGGCCGGGCGCCGCCCCGGTCGCCACCGACTACCAGCGGGCGGTGCTCAACACGTACGCCGCCGGGATCGACCCGGCCCGGGTCTCGGCCGGCCGGAACCTGATCGCGGACGTGGCCTCGTACTGGCAGCCGACCGAACCCGGCTACTGGGGACCGTCGGGCCTGTTCAACGGGACCATCTTCGGCCTGCTCGCCCTCGCCGGGGCGAAGACCAGCACCGGGGCGAGGCGGGTGCCCCAGCGGCTGCTCGACGCGTCGATCAGCGTGGTACGCGCCAACCAGCACACCGACGGGGGCTGGAACTTCGGCAAGGCCGAGGGCAACCCGAGCCAGCTCGCCGCGACCAGCGACATCGACATGACCGGTGCCGCCCTCGCCGCGCTCTGCTCCGGCGGCGTCCCGAACACCGACGCGGCGGTGCAGGCCGGGAAGAACTTCCTCAAGCGGAAACTGGTGAACGCCTCCGGCGCGTTCACCGCCCTGTTCGGGCCGAACGCCAACTCCAACGGCTGGGCGGTCTCCGGGCTGAACGCCTGCGGCTTCCCGAGCCAGGGCACCGAGTTCACCACGACGGCGGGGAAGACCCCGGTCGACTTCCTCCGTACCCTGCAGGTCCTGCCTGGCGGTGGGTTCCGGTACCAGCCGAGCAGCACCGGGGCGACCGCCTACCCGTCGATCGACGCCGTCCGGGCGCTGGCCGGCGGCGGCTTCACCGCCGCGCCGCCCACGCCGGTCACCGCCGGCACCCCCCGCTGGGTCGCCAGCACCGGGTTCACCCCGGGACAGGCCAGCACCGTCGCGGTTGTCGTCGACGCTGGTACGTCGACCGGTCTGCGGGTCTGCGCGGTCCGGGTCACCCCGACCGGCGCCACGACCACGCTCGGCGCGGTCCTCGACGCGGCTGCCGGCGGTGCCGCCGCCCCGGCGGGCTGCGTCACCGGCCACGCCCCCGCCTCCGGCGGCGGTACCGTCACCTCGATCAACGGGGTCGGCAACACCGGCGGTACGAGCTGGCGGTTCGGTGTCGACGGCGGTGCGGAGGCCCCGGCGAACCGGGACAGTGTGGTCAACCTCGGCGACACCGTCTCGCTGCGCTACGGCAGCTGACCCTCGTCCGGCCGACCAGGAAGGTCCCGGCGGGGCGGCGGTTGCCCGTCGTTCCGCCGGGCGCCCGGTGGTCCACGTTCGTTCCGCCGGGCCGGTTTCCGGTGGGTCGGTCGGTCCCGAGGCTCCACGTCCACCGGCGGCGGGGCTACCCGTCCCGGTGCTGGACGATCGACGCGTTGTCGCCGGTCGAGGCGATCCCGCGCAGCTCGCCGTCGACCACGATGGCGCGCGGGCCGTGCGGAGTCGGCTGCGGGCGCTGGTCGGGACGGTCCGGCGGTGGCGACCCGGCACGCCGTGGCCACACCATCACGGCCGCGGCGACCCCGGCCGCTCCGGAGACCACGCCGGCGACCCAGCCCGCCGCCTCCAGCCCCGACAGTCCGAAGAAGACGGTCGCGAGCCCGGCCGCCACGGTGAAGGACAGGCAGACGAAGAAGATGACCCAACGTCGGGTAGCCGTCATGCCTCCATCATCGGAGGCGGCCGCCAGCACACAATGCCGAAGCTGAATTCCGACGGTGCCGTGGTGGTACCGCTCAGGGCTGTAGCCCGGCGAGGACCCGGGCGTTGTGCGTGCTGACGCCCCCGGCGGCGAGCAGTGGCGCCATGACCATGTACGTCAGCCAGGTGAGCGGCATCGTCACCAGGCCGATGACCAGGAACATCAGTACCACGTTGAGCCAGAACAGCACCCAGAAGCTGATCATCAGCAGGATGCCGGTCGCGATCCGGCCGGCGTACAGGTTGCCGAGGCCGAAGATGCCGAGGAAGCCGAGGACGAGCTCCAGGGCGACCGCCGCCCCGGCGGACTTCTGCGGTACGACCACCACGATCGGCACGGGTGCCGGCACCGGCACCAGTTCGCCGCCCGGTGGTGGAGCCGGCGGTGGATACATCCCGGGCGGCGGGTAGGACGCGGTGGCCGGAAAGGAGAGGGTCGGGTCGGGCCCGGGGCTCGGCGACAGCGGCACCGGCAGGCTCAGCGGAAGCGTGGGGTGTGGCTCGTCCCGGTACGTCGGCTGGTGGCCGCGATGTCCCGGCTGCCACCCCGGGGGAGAGGCGGAATCGGTCACTCGCCCAGTGTCACCGTCCCGCCGGCTCCACGGTCACCGGCTGTTCGGTCGTTGATGCCCGCCGTCGGGCGTGCCGGACGCGGCGGCAGCCGGAGACGGTGTGCTACGTCGCCTCTGTGAATCATGTCAACGGTCATGATGATCGACAGATGTGACACACTGCTGAGGTGCAGGAGAACCCGACGGTCACGGCAGCGGAGATCGCCCGCCTCGCCGGAGTCGGACGCGCCGCGGTGAGCAACTGGCGCAAGCGCCACGCCGACTTCCCTACGCCTCTGCGCGGTGCCCCGGCCAGTCCCGAGTTCGACCTGCTCCAGGTGGAGCGGTGGCTCCGCGCGCAGGGCAAACTCCCCGGATTGTCCCCTGTGGACCGGCTCTGGCGACGGCTCGCCGCCGGAGACAGCCCGTCCGCCGCCCTCGTCGCCGCCGGTACGCTGCTGCTCGCCCGGCACCGGGGCGAGCACCCCGAACCCGGCCAGGTCGCGCCGTACCTCGCCCCGGTCGGCCCCGAGATCGGCGCACTCGTTGACGAACTGGGCCCACGGGCCAGCTTCGACGAGCTGTGGCAGCGGTTCGCCACGCCCGGACCGGGACGCTCCTGGGCCACCCCGGACGACGTCGCCGACCTGATGGTCGCGCTGACCGGCGTCGACGGTGGCACCGTACTCGATCCGGCCTGCGGGTCCGGGGCCACGCTGCGGGCCGCCGTCCGGGCCGGCTGCACCGAGGCGTACGGACAGGAACTCGACGGGTCTCTCGCCCGGCTGGCCGGACTCTGGCTGGCGCTGCGGGACGTACCCGGGGAGGTGCTTCCCGGGGACTCCCTGCGCGCCGACGCCTTCACCGACCGGACCGTGGACGCCGTCGTCTGCCACCCCCCGTTCGGCTCCAGCGGTTGGGGACACGAGGACCTCGACCCGACCGACCCGCGCTGGGACCACGGCCTGCCGCCCCGCACCGAACCGGAACTGGCCTGGGTCGGACACGCCCTCGCCCACCTGCGGTCCGGCGGGCACGCCGTCCTGCTGATGCCACCGGCGGTGGCGAGCCGGCGGCCCGGGCGGCGGATCCGGGCTGCCCTGCTGCGTACCGGCGCGCTCCGGGCCGTGGTCGCGCTGCCCGCCGGGGTGGCCGCCCCGTACGGCGTACCGCTGCACCTGTGGGTGCTGCGGCGGCCCGCCGGCGACGAGCCGCTACCGGCACGCACGCTGCTGGTCGACGCGACCGACGGCGAGCCGACGGAGACGTACCCGAAGGTGCTGGACGCCTTCCGGGCCTTCAGTGCCGGACCCGACGCCGAGGTCGGGGAGGCCGGCTTCGCCCGCGCGGTACCGGTCATCGAACTGCTCGACGACAACGTCGACCTCACCCCGGCCCGCCGGCAACCGGCGGCCGACGACGCGGCCTGCACCGCCCACCTGGTACGCACCGCCGAAAGGCTCGCCGCCCTCGTCGGCGACCTGCCGGCGCTGGTGCCGACGGTGACGGTCGAACCGGACGTCGGGACCGCGCCGCGAACCGTCACCGTCACCGAGTTGGTCCGCGCCGGGGCGGTGCGGCTGTTCAGCCCGGTCCGCGGCGACGGCGCCCCGACGGCGGGTGACGACGGGTCCCCGGTGCTGACCGTCGCGGACGTGGTCGGCGCCACGGACGCCTCCGGACGCGACGTCGAGCGGCTCGGCCGGCGGATCCCGCTGCGGGCCGGAGACGTGGTGGTGCCGCTGGTCTCGCCCCGGCTCACCGCCCGGGTGGTCACCGTCGAGGGGACGGTGCTCGGCCGCAACCTCTATCTGCTCCGGCCCGACCCGACGGTGCTGGACCCGTGGTTCCTTGCCGGGCAGCTGCGCACCTCGGCGAACGAGAAGCAGACCGGCAGCCTCTCCGGAACCCTGCGGTTCGACATCCGACGAGCCCGGGTACGCCGTCTGCCGCTCGACGAGCAGCGCGTCCAGGGGGCGGCGTACCAGCGGCTGGACGCCTTCGAGGCGGCGATCCGACAGGTGGCGGGGCTGGGTGAGGAACTGATCCGGCTCACCGCCGACGGACTCGCCCGCGGCACCGTACGCCCCGACCAGCCCGCCGGATGACGCCGGTCGTCACCCGCGAAACGGTGCCGGGCAGGTCGTGGGCTCGGCGACCGTCGGGTCCGGCGGGTTCACGGCTCGGCGGCACCGATCTCCTCGTACGGCGCGATTCCGGCCCGGATGGCGTGGGCCCAGAACCGGTTGCCGTACGACCAGTGCCACCACGCGGTGGGCGAGCCGACCATGCCGACGGTCGTCAACGCGGCCCGCAGCAACGTCCGACGGAGGTGGCCGTCGTCGGTGAGCCGGGCCCCGGCCGCCCGGTGCCGGACGGCGTACACCTCGGAGCCCAGCCAGAGTTCCCGGCCACCCTGGTCACACAGGGTCAGGTCGGCCTCGCCGCCGGTGCGGTGCGACGTCGCGTCGGGTCGCCCGTGCTCCACGTGTCCCGCCTCCACGGTCGCCGATCGGTAGCCGTCCACCACCAGTAGCCGAACCTGTGGTGGAAGCAGGGCCTGGGCGGCGACGATGCCGTCGACGACGGTCAGCCGTAGCCGGATCGGCGGATTGCCCGCCGCCGGGCGGACCCGCAGCGCCGGCACCTCGGCCAGGTCGACGAGCGGCTCGCCGCACTCCAGAGACCCGACGCCGGTTGTCGGATCCGATGCCGGTGGTACCGCGTCCTGATCTGTCACAGCCTCTTCCAACCCGGGAAGCGGCGGGGGCGCGGCATCCGCCGTGCCCCCGCCGATCCGTCGCCGGCCCGCCCTTGTCGGTGGCCGCCGGCCCGCCCATCTGTCCTGGTCAGGTGATGATGTTCATGAACTGCCAGTCGATGCCGATGCGGAGTCGTGGTTTGACGACGGTGTCGGTGGTGGCGTTTCCGGTGCCGGGGTAGAGCCAGAGTTGGCCGTCGTTGTCGCGGCCGATGAGGTCGGCTTTGCCGTCGTTGGTGAGGTCTCCGGCGCTGATGGCGTTGAGTGACTGCCAGCCGGTGCCGATGCGGATGCGGGGGAGGGTGACGACGGCGTCGGTGGTGGCGTTGCCGGTTCCTCGGTAGAGCCACATTTCGCCGTCGCTGTCGCGGGCGATGATGTCGGCCTTGTTGTCGTTGGTGAAGTCTCCGGCGACGATCGCGGTCATGTGTTCCCAGTCGATGCCGATGCGGACCCGGGGGAGGGTGACGACGGCGTCGGTGGTGGCGTTGCCGGTGCCCTTGTACAGCCAGAGTTCGCCGCTGCCGCTACGGGTGACGATGTCGTCCTTGCCGTCACCGCTGAAGTCACCGGACACCCCGAACACGTCGGGTACCGGTACCGGGTCGTCGATGATCTTCTGGTATCGACGGGCCTGGTACTCCGACGTCGGGTGGCCGGACAGCCGGGAGTCACCGAACGAGGCGCCGGTCACCTTGTCGATCGGCGTGCCGCCGAAGCTGTAGTACCAGAAGCGGGTCTTGGCGGTGTTCTCCCAGCCACCGAACAGGATGGCGTGGTACGGATACCCGGACTCCGAGTCGGTCACGTCGTTGAGCAGGTCGCCCGGCTTCAGCTCGCCGCGACTGATGGCGTACGTGTAGGTGGAACTCATCAGGCCCTGGGTGTTCGGATCGGATCCGAGGTGCCACGCCATGTCGACGAAGCCGCTGCAGTCCCGTCGGTACTGCCGCGAGCGGGTCCCGTCCCAGGTCTTCAGTTCCATGCTGTAGGTCAGGTCGGAGTTCTCCCGGCGGGCGTACCAGTTCCGGGCCCGGTCCAGCACCTCCGAGCGGGTGATCTGCCCGCCGATGCTGCTGTCCGCGATCGCGGGTGGTGCGGTGGCGGCGTCCACCACCGTCAGGCTCACCGCGGCCGTGGCCACGGCGAGCGCTCCGGCGACGAGGCGGAGAATCCGCCTCCCCCGTGCCGTCTGTGTCATCTGGCGTTCCTTCCGTAGGGCTCTGCTGCCCAAGACGGTCACGCCGAGACCTCCAGTGCGGCTTCAGATCTTCTCCAGCGGGTCCCCGGCGGCGCTCTGGAGGATTTCTGGAGCGCCGGCCAGCTCCACGGGTCGGTCGTCGACACCGGCCGGTTCCGGGCGCGGCAGGTCGGCGGCGGTCAGCTCCGCGTGCAGCTCGTCCCGCTCGCGGGCGCCGTAGCGGGCGAAGACCGGTGCGATCTCCCGCCGGAGTACGGCGGCGGCCGCTGTCCGGCCCCGGGCCTGCTCGACCCGGGCCAGGTCACCCAGGACGCGGGCCCGGTTCAGCGGCAGGCCCAACGCCGTCCAGATCCGGGCCGAGTCCCGCAGCAGCCGGTCCGCGTCGTCGAGCCGTCCGATGGCGAGGTGCAGCTCGCCGAGTGCCCGCAGGGTCGCCGCCTCCCCCCACCGGTCACCGGCCCGGGTGCAGGTCGCCAGCACGTCCCGGAGCTGCTCCAGCACCTCGGCACCGCGGCCCAGCACAGTCAGCGCCTTGGCCAGCGTCCGGACGGCGTAGGCCGTCAGCAGCTCGTCGCCGATCTCACGGAATCCGGCCACCGCCTGGTCGGCGAGCTCCATCGCCCGGTCCAGCTCGCCATGGGCCCGGTGCCACATCGAAAGGTTGCGCAGGACGAGGCACTCGCCCCGACGGCTGCCCGCCCGTCGGTACATGTCGAGGGACAGTCGCAGGTGGAAGTGCGCGAGCGGGTAACCGCCCTGGGCCAGCCGGACGGTTCCGAGGAGCCGGTGGACGTGCCCGGTCGCGAGGTCGTCGTCGAGCTCGGTCACAAGATCGGCGGACTGGTCCAGGAAGTGCGACGCCTCGTCGAACCGGCCCAGTTCGCGACAGGCGAGTCCGAGCGCGGCGAGACTGGCCGCCTCGCCCCGCCGGTCCTTGCTCCGCCGGAACGCCTCCAGCGCCCGGCGCAGGTACACGACGGACTCGTCGTACCGGTCCTGTGCGCAGCGGAGCGTGCCGAGGCCGTACAGCAGCAGTGCCTCCCCGTACGAGTTCCCGCCCCGCCGGGCCGCACCCAGCGCGACGTCGTGCATCGTCGACCACGCGACGAACCGCTTCTCGAGCGGATAGGCGGGCACGGTCAGCAGCGACGCCAGGTCGCAGGAGGTCTGGTGGAGGTCGAGCCCGGCGGTCACCGCCACGACCGTGGTGAGCGCCTCGTGCTCCTCGGTGAACCACCCGGTCGGGTTCTCCATCGCCTGCGCGATGGCCATCTCGAGGCCGGGGCGAGGGGTCACCGGTCGGGTCTGCGCGACGAACTCGCCGGACGGCGAGAGCCGGGAGACCGCGTCGACGATCCAGACCACGGCGGCGCCCAGCGCGCCGACCCGACGACGGATCTGCTCGGGCGGGTCCTCGGCCTCGGCCACCTCCCGGGCGAACAGCCGGACCAGGTCGTGCAGGCGGTAGCGGAGCTGCCCGACGCCGTCGAGCCGTACGAGGTCGACGAGCTGGGCGTCGACCAGCCGCTCCACCAGTTCCTCCCCGGCGGCTTCGGGGATCCCGAGCACGGCCGACAGCACCCACGACGCGAAGTCCGGCAGACCGAGCACCCCGAGGACGCGCAGACCCTCCCGCGCCTGGGTGTCCAGCGTGTGGTAGCTCAGCGCGATGCTCGCCCGGACCTCCTGGTCGCCGACGGCCAGCTCGTCCAACCGACGGCGCTCGTCGGCGAGCCGGTTGGCGAGCAGTCGCAGCGGCCAGTGCTGGCGTCCGGCGAGCCGGGCGCCGGCCACCCGGATGGCCAGTGGCAGCCCTCCGCACTGCCGCACGATCTGCTGCGCCGCCTCTGCCTCGGCGGCTGCCCGCCCGTGACCCACGATCCGGTCCAGCAGTTCGACGGAGTCTCCCGGCCGCAGAACGCCGAGTTCGGTGGTGGAACCGCCCGCGATGCCACCGAGCCGGCCGCGCGACGTGATGAGCACCGCGCAGCCGGACGCGCTCGGCAGCAACGGCCGGACCTGCCGCTCCGACCCGGCGTCGTCCAGCACCACGAGGATCCGTTGACCGGCGGTCAGCGTCCGGAACCGCTCCGTACGCTCGTCGAGCGTCGTCGGTACGGCGGTGAGTGTCATCCCCAGCGCCCGCAGGAACCGCCCGAGCACCTCGTACGGGTCGGCGGGCGCGTCGCCCATGCCGCGCAGTTCGGCGTAGAGCTGGCCGTCGGGGTACCGGTCCGCCACCTCGTGACCGATCCGCAGGGCGAGCGTCGACTTACCCACGCCGCCGGTGCCCACGATGATGTGCACCTGCGCGGTGCCGATCGCGGAAGCCGACGACAGGGTGTTGACCAGCCGCCGGACCTCCTCGCCGCGACCGGTGAAGTCCGCCGGCGCCGGTGGGAGCTGCGCCGGCCGGAGTCGGGACCAGGCCGACCCGGTGTGGTCGTCAGGCGCCTGACCCGCGGCGACGTCCGGCGGCGGTGGCCCGTCCAGCGGGTCCGAGGTGGACGCCTGGCCTGTGCCCGGCCCTCGGACGACGGCTGCCGGCTCGCCGCCGGCGGTCGTACCGGTGGCCGTCGTCGCCGAAGCCGGCGAGGTGGTGTGCCGGTCCGGGCGGTCGTCGGGGCCGGAGTCCCCGAACGTGCCGGCACCGCCGCCCGGGGCGGCGTCCTCGCGCAGGATGCGTTCGTGCACCGCGCGCAGGCTCGGGCCGGGCTCGATGCCCATCTCGTCGATGAGCGCCGCCCGGCCCGTCCGGTACGCGGCCAACGCCTCGGAGCGCCGTCCCAGCGCGGTGAGCGCGACCATGAGCTGGCCGCGCAGCCGTTCCCGGAAGGGAAACCGTCGGACGAGATCGGTCAGCTCGGCACAGACCAGGGCGGCACGGCCCAGCGTCAGTTCGGCGTCCACCCGCTGCTCGATGGCGATGAGCCGCAGTTCGTTGAGCCGGAGCGCCTCGCCGGACAACAGGTCGCTGTCGACCCCGTCGAGTGGTTCCCCGTGCCACAGGCTGGACGCCGCCCGCAGCAGGTCGAGCGCGTCCGCGTACCGGTCCGCCTCGGCGGCGGCCCGCCCCTCGGCGAGGAGCCGCTCGAAGACGTCCCGGTCCAGGGAGCTGTCGGTGATCCGGAGCAGGTACCCCGGGGCCCGGCTGACGATGGCCGCCGCCGGATCGGCCCGGACCACGACCTGCCGCAGCGCCGAGACGTGGGTCTGCAGGATGGCCCGCGCGCTGCCCGGTGGCCGGCTGCCCCACACCACGTCGATGAGGCGGTCGACCGGGACGACGCGGCCGTGGTCGACGAGTAGCGCGGCCAGCAGGGCCCGAGGCTTGCGGCCGCCGAGGGGTATGGCGTTCTCGTCCGCCACAGCCTCGACCGGACCCAGGAGACGGAATCCCACTACGGCGTCCAAGAGCGCCGGCCGATCGAACGCCTGTCACCCGCTCGCGTCGACGGACCGGTGTGGACTGACGCGGAGACTCTCACCTGGCTACCGACGGGTGCCCGGGCTGGTGCGAACGTCCGCGGGGCGGAGGTCGCCGGGACGGCCACCGGCTGTCAGGACCGGTGCACAAGATCGGACCATGGCGCCTCCCGTCCGCGGACACGTCGGAAGGAAGATACTTCGGATTCGAACTAGTTGGGGGGCAGAGCCGCCCGTCAATTCCCTCTCGGCTAGAGGTATGCCAAGTCGTTACCTGCTGTCGCGGTCCGGCTCATCCAGTTGCCCGGAGTGGGCTTCCAACCCCAGGGCCGTATGGCGGAGCGAGGGCCAGCCGCCGTACCCGGGGGTTCACCGGGTACGACGGCGTCGGCGGGCGTCGGTCGACCGCTCGGGTCAGAAAGCGATCCCGACACCGTCGATCCGGCTCCAGGCCCGTTCCTGACCGACGGTCATCGCCGGCCAGTCCCGTCCGCCCGGCCGAGAGTTGACCCGCGAGGCGTAGGAGCGGGGGCGGAAGTCCGGGGCGTAGAAGCAGCCGGTCCGGTACCTGGCGTCGAACGCGGCACAGGAGGCGGCGATCGACCGCGCCGTCGGCTTCCGCCCGGTACGCACCCAACCGTCGAGGGCGGCGATGGAGTTGGCGTACTCGGCGTTGCTCAACTCGCTGTGCTCGGTCTCCGTCGTGAAGGTCTGCACCAGGTGCTCGTCCCGGTGGGAGCCCTGGAGGGTGGCGCGGTAGGCCGCCTCGTGCTCGACGAACGCCGTCGGGTCGTCGATCGCGTGCAGGGTGAGGACCGGGATGGCGACCCGGCCGGTGAGGTCGCTGTCGTAGGACAGGTCGCGCCGGGCCGTCGGGTCGGCGGCGAACCGCTCGACGCCCGCGTTGAGCGCCCGGTCGTCGTGTGAGCCGGTGTACCACACGCCCCGGTTGTCGAACGGGTTACGGCCGCCGAGGCGCTGGTGCACGATGTCGCGGAAGGTGAAGGTGGCGAACCGCAGGTGGGACTCCAGCGTCCGCTCGGGGATGCCGGTCACCGCCAGGATGTCGTCGAGGTTGCGCTGCTGCAGGGCGGTCCGGTCGGCCGGGGCGGAGTCGAATCCGGTGCATTCCGCGAGGCGGGCCCCCAGACCGGCGCTCGTCATGGTCGAATCGACCCGCAGTCCCTCCCAGAGCGGATACTGCGGCTCGGTCGGCCGCGGGTGGTTCTGGCAGTAGTACTGGTAGACGACCCGCAGGTCGACCCGGTAGTCGTAGCCGCGCGAGCCGCCGCCGAGCACACCGTTGGTGAGCAGGGCGCCGTCGTACGGGCCGTGCTTCCCAGCGTACGTCTCCACGACCTTGGCCGCGACGTTGCCGCCCCAGGACTGACCGTGCACGTACGTCCGCCTCGGCTTGCCGAACTCGGCGACGAACAGCCGCCGCACGTTCTCGGTGTCGGCGGCGGCCATCCGGGTGCCGTAGCCGCCCCGACGGTAGGACGAGCCGGCCCAGGCGTAGCCCTCGTCGACCATCACCGACCATCGGTCCAGGTCGCCGGTGCTGCGCTCGGGGTCGGAGCTGTCGCCGAGGTCGGGGCCGCCGTGGGCGTGCACGACGAGCGAGCCGTTCCACCGGTTCGGGACGGCGATCGTGTAGTACGCCCCGTTGTCGTCCTGACCGCCGTAACACCTGGCCTTGCCGGCCACGTTCGCCGGGCAGTCGACGGGTGTCGGAGGTGCCGCCGCCTGGGCGGCGGGCGGGCGACCGAGCGTGCCGACGACGACCCCGAGCAGGCAGACGGCCAACCCCGCCGGACGGAGGCGGGATCGGAACCAGCGGGGGAGTCGGCTGAGCTTTCCTGATGTGTCCACGGTGGTGGCTCCTCGTTCTCGTCGGCGCGCCGTCGCGCCGCGGGCGTGATGTTAGGGAGCCGTCACGTCGACGGTGATCGTTGAGTTCATATTGGTCACGAGCCCGGCAGTCCGAGGAGAGGTGATCGGCGCGCTGTCGGTCCCTTCCGTCACACCGGACCGATCCCGCCTCCGGTGAGCAGCCGGGCGACGTGCACGAGCGGTGCGGCGATCCCGGGCAGGTGTTCCGGGTCGGTGATGCGTCCCGGCCGGTAGCTGAGCAACTCGGCGCCGTACAGACTCCAGGTGGGTACGGCGCCGGCGAGGTGTGCCTGGACGAGTGCGGGCGTGACGAGCCCGCGTACCGCCCCGGCGTCGGCGGCGGTGATCCGAAAGTGGTGGTCGAATTCGGGGTGCCCGGTGGGCACGCCGGAGGAGCCGAAGAGGTTGCCGGCGAGTTTGGAGATGGTGCCGCGGCGCTCGACGGCAACCGACGGACAGCTGTGGGGGAGGCGCACCACGGTCACCACGAAGTGGTGGGTGTGACTGCTCGTGGACGTTGTCGTGCCGCCGACGCCGTCGGACCCCGTGGTAATTTGCGTCGCGGTGTAGGCGTACTCGGCCACACTGACCACGTACCCGTTCATGGTGGTGGACAGCGCGACCGAGACCCCGGCGCGGTTTCCGCCGGGCAGCCGGGCGCCCCAGTCCACGGCAGGGTGCGGCGTGACCGTCCACCGGTGCTGCGCGGCCCACTGGTGGAGGCGGTCGCGTCGCCGTCGGTCGGACAGCACCCGAACGACGGCGACGGCGGCGAGCAGCAGAAGTGACAGCAGGCAGACACCGCTGACCAGCACGATCAGGGCCAGGTCCATCATTCCCTCTTCTCCGGGCGACGTGGCGGGCACCCTGGCCGGCCGCCGCCGGCATGGCCAGCGGTCAGGCCCGGGCGCCGCCGGCCCTGATGGCGCCGCCGGTGCGAAGGGCCAACAGCATGGCCAGGACCGCGTCGAACACCCCGACGCCGAGCAGGAAGCCACCGGACAGCCCGGTGTTGTCGAGTCCGGTGGCGGCCGCCAGCAGAATGCCGGTACCGAGCAGTGCGACCAGTCGGAGAACCGCGAGCCACTGACCGAGGCTGCCGAGGCCCCGCGCGGTCGTCGGTGCGGTGCCGGCGCGACCCGCCCGCACCGCCGAGATGTTCGCCGCGCCGACCACCACCAGGAGAAGCACACCTGCCAGTGCGTTGCCGGCCACCAGGAGAATCGGCCAGACCGACATCCCGGAGACGGATCCGCGTTCGACGGCCGGCCAGACCACGCCGGCGAGCCCGAGCAGAGCCAGATCCATGAGGATCAGTACCGCGGCCATCCAGGCGCGACCCAGTGCCGCCCGCCGCCGGTCGCCGTCCCGGTCGGGCCGGGGCTGGATCGGGTACGGAGTCATGACGGACGTTCTCCTCCCGTGCGACTGGCGGTGAGCGCTGCCGGGGACGTTTCGGCGAGCGGTCGGATCACGCGGTGGTGGCGGACGGCCAGTGCCCCTCTCGGTAACCGGTGTTGTCGTTGAGCTTCTGCCGCAGCGTGGAATTGGCGGAGGAGCAGACCGACTTCAGGATCAGGCCGCCGCTGTAGAACGCGCCGACCGCCACCAGTGCGGCAGCCGCGGCGATGAACGGCGCGGCCGGGAGCCCGAAGATGGTGGCGCTGGAGGTCACCGCCCCGATGATGCCGGCGACGAGGGCGCCCAGGGCCACGATCAGGGCGCCCCAGAACGCGATGATGCCCTTGGCGACATCGGACAGGGCGCTGCTGACTCCGTCCGAGTAGACGGACTTCATCTTGTCCAGTGCGGTCTCCTGCAACGGCAGGTTCTGTCGGTACCGCTCCGCGGCTGTGCCGTCCCAGCGGTCGTCGGTGGCGAGCGTGCCTACCTTGGCCGACTGGACCTGGGCACTCACCGGCCCACCGACGTTGTTGCTCCACGAGTCGGCGGTGCTCCACAGGGTCGACGGGGAGCCCATGTTGGTGAAGATCTCCGCCAGGGCGTCCCAGCACTCGCGGAGAAATCCCGTGAACTTGTTCCAGCCCTCGAGCACCTTGTCCTGAAGCGGCCCGGGAAGCCACCCCATCTTGTTGTTGATGTTGTTCTGCAGTTCGCTGGTCTTGGTGTTGATCCGGGCCACGGTGCTGTGAATCTTGTTGATCAACGCCTGTTCTTCGGCGGCTCCGACCGTCACGCCTGCCTCCTCCGCTGAATGGATCGGTGAACGACTGCCCGTACGTCTACTTCGGTTCCCATATCCCGTCGAACCTCTTGGCGGCGGTCTGGTCGTTGTCCTCGTACGCCGTGGCCACCTGATCCAGGGTGCGGCTCAGATTGTTGAGATTGGTGGTGCCCTCACGGAGGAGCCGTGCCGCTTTGGCCTGGATCTCCCGGTAGGTCACCAACAGGCCGGTCGGGTTGCTCGCCCAGGACAGCTGGGACTCGTCGAGGTCCAGCCCGTCCACGGCGCTCGCCGCCCGGGACGTCACCGCACCCACGTTCGCCCAGATGTCGGCGTCCGCTCGCAAGGCTTCGATGGAGGCTCTGAGGTCCATGGTCTTCCCTTCTCGCGCAGGGGTCGCCGCGCCGGTGGGTGTCGGGGTCAGTCGTCGCGCAGATAGAGTCGGCGGGCCAGCCCGAGCGGATCCTGAGCGAGATCCTGGAGCCGGCCCAGCGGACTCTGGTCGATCAGATCCGTGATCGTGTGTCCGCGGGTCCGCCGGTACGCCGCCTCGAACGCGTCCGTCGTCTCAGCCCCGATCGCCCGCTCGCCCGCCACCGTCAGCCACTGCTGGCTGTAGCGGATGTCGGTGACCGCGCCGTCGCCGGTGACGGTCACCGTCACGTGTCCGGACGGGCTCCGTCCCTCGAACGTGGTGCTGAGCTGAGCCTGCATCTGCTCGGAGACCTGGTCGATGCCACGCTCGACCGCCTCCAGCATGGCCAGCAGTTCCTCCAACGCCGCCTGCCCGCGATAGCTGTTCATCGGGGCCGTCGCCAGCTCGTCCAGTTGGTAGGCGAACGTTTCGTGGCCCAGCGGCATCGGCCGGGCGGTCGGGTCGGGCAGTTCGTCCTGCTCCACGAAGGCCGTACTCCACGCCTCCAGCCGGTTGGCGTTGGCCCGCGCTGTCGCCTCCTGGAGCGCCGCCGGCAGCCCCGTGGCACCCAACCGGTTCCGCCAGGCCCGGTCGACCTGTACGTCGCGTACCCGGCCCGCCGCGTCGATGGTGACGGTGACCGAGCCGGTGCTGTCGGTGCCGCCGGTGGTCCTCGCCGCCACCTGGGCCGCGTCTGCCTTCTGTGCCAGGCTGTCCGCCTGGTCCCGCAGCCGGGCCAGTTTCTCCAGCGGGTCCTCTGCGGTCATCGCCGCCCCGGCGTCCACGACCGGGATGCGCCGTTGAGGTGCCAGCAGGCCCGTCCTCCGGAGTCCGGTGCGCGACCGGGCGACTCCTCGATCCCCATTGATCAGCCCTCCCGTGCGTGGCCGTCACCGCATCCCCGGTGATCGATCGTGATCCGGCGCGGCCGGTAGCCGGAAGCATAGCGATCAACAGTGGATGTCGTGGGTCCGTCCTTCCGCATCCGGGCGCCGTCCGAGTCCCGACGATCTGATCTCGGCGTGCGGCGGACCGGGCCGGGGACGTCCGGATCGGCTATGCGAAGAGGCGGACCGCGCCGCCCCGGCCGGCGTACGGTGCCCAGCCCTGTTCGGCCAGCGCCGCCGCGCCGCCGGCCACGAACGACAGCCAGGCCGTGCGCAGTGGCCCGCCACGCTCGGCCACCTCGGCCCAGGACTGCCCGGCGAGCATCGGCGCCCGCGCCCAGGCGGCCTCGTCGCCGAAGAGCAAGGGCAGGTCGCTGCAGTGGCAGGCCCGGTACGGCGAGGTCGACGCCGGCCCGTCGATCCGGTACGCGAAGACCCGGGCGCCGGCCTCGGCCAGCATCCGGGCGAACCGGAGCGTGGGTCGGGCGAAAACCGCCCAGGTCGCCGACCCGATGAGTCCGTTCTCGACGGTGCGCCCGACCAGCGGCAGGTGCCGGGAGACCGGACCGCCGCCCAGGAAGTACGCGATCTCGCGGCGGGTGGTGCCGAGTACCACCTCCAGATCTTCCGCGCCCGCTCGGCAGGCCGCCCGCCAGTCCGGTACCTCCGGCAGCGGCTCCACCCCGGCCACCGGCCCGTACGCCGGGGCGAACCCGAAGCCGGCACGACCGGCCACGTCCCGCTCGGCCAGCTGCTGTGCCGCGACCACCTCCGCCGGCGACGCCTTCCGGGGATCCTGGCCGAGTCGGGCGAGGAAGCGGGTCGCCACCCGGTCCGCCGCCGCCGCGCGGCCGAGCCCGAGACCGAGCGGCGGACTCTGCAGCACCGCCCGACGGAACAGCGGCCGCGCCTGTGCCACACCCAGCAGGCAGGCGACCGAGTGGGCGCCCGACGACTGCCCGACCAGCGTGACGTTCTCCGGATCGCCGCCCAGGTCCGCCACGTTGGCGCGGACCCAGCGCAGCGCCTCGATCTGGTCCAGCAGGCCGAGGTTGCCCGGGGAGATGCCGGGCGCCCGCAGATAGCCGAGGGCGCCGAGCCGGTAGTTGACGCTGACCACGACCACGTCGCCGTCGCGGGCGAGCCGGTCGGTCCGGTAGCGGTCCCAGGATCCGGAACCTGTCCGGTACGACCCGCCGTGCAGCCAGACCAGCACCGGTCGTCGTGCCCGGTCGGCGGCGGGGGTGACGATGGTCAGGTTGAGACAGTCCTCGGACTGGACGCCGACGTCCGGCACCCCGGCGACCGCCCCGGGGCGGGTCGACGGCTGCGGGCTCACACCACCGTGCTCCCGGGCGTCCCGTACCCCCGTCCAGGGCTGCTCGGGTACCGGCGGACCGAAGCGCTCCGCGGTCGCGTACCGGACGCCGCGCAGGATGGTCAGCCCGGCCGCCCGACGGCCGCGCAGCGTACCCCCGGCCACGTCGACGAGCACGTCCTCGGCGACCGTCGTCGGCGCGACGACGTCCCCGACGAGGGTGGCGGTCGGGTCTACGGTGGCCCCCGTCTGGGTGCACGGTTCGGACGTCACTGCTGGCCCTGCCCTCTCGTCGACGCCGCCGCCGGCGGGTGCGCGAGCGGCGACCGACGCCGGGGAACGGAACCGCGCCACGGTAGCTCCGCCCGACCGCACGCGACGAGCGGATTCGTCGCCGAGAGACGTACGCCATGCGCCGGGCCGACGGCGGTCGGGCGGCCGCCGGCCGGATCGGGCCGGGTGGGTCAGCCGGGTGCGTTCTTCCTGACCCCACGCAGCCCGAACAGGGCGACGGCGGCGAGCAGGATGATGGCGGCGGAGTACTCGTCGGCGGTCCGGGGCAGACCGCCGCCGTAGACCACGAGGAAGCCGGCGATGACGGCGGGCAGGCCGAACCCGACATAACAGACGATGTACAGCAGGGAGAGCACGCTGGCCCGTTCGTGCGCCTCGACCAACGGCATGACCGTCATCAGACTGCCCTGGAACCCGGCGCCGAACCCGGCGCCACCGAGCGCGATGCCGACGAAGAAGCCGGCGACGACGTCGGTGGTGACCGACACCAGGGTGATGATCATGCCGATGATCAGCGCGGTGATCCCGATGAGCATCACGGTCCGGGCGGGGGCCCTGCGCAGCAGGAGGACGGTGATGGAGGAGGAGATGGCGAAGACGAAGAGGGCGACGCCGCCGACCACGATGGAGGTGGGCCCGAGGGCGCGGACGAGCGCCGGGCCGAGCGCGCCGTAGAAACCCGCGAGTGCCCAGACGGCGAAGAGCACCGGCAGCACCACCAGCACCGGCCGGCGTACGGCCCGGGGCAGCCTGACCTCCGGCCGCAGACTCCGCAGCGCCCCTCGCATCGGTGTGACCGTCTCCGGCATCAGCATCACCCCGATCGCCTGGACCAGCAGGATCACCAGCAGGACGACGTAAACCAGTCGGGTCGGGGCGGGCAGGAACTGGATGAACAGGGCCGAGAGCAGGGCTCCGGTACCGGTGCCGATGCCGGGGGCGATGGCGTTCGTGAGTGTGCCCCGGGCGCGGTTGACGTCGAGCATGCCGGCGCCGACGGCACCGGTGGCGGTACCGGCCGCGAGCCCCTGGACGGCGCGGGCGGCCAGCAGCGTGGGTACGCCGTCGGCGAAGACGAAGATGACCAGTGCGACCATCTGCACCGCGATCGCGACGAGCAGGACCGGTCGGCGCCCGACATGGTCGGACAGCTTGCCGACGGTGAGCAGGGCCACCAGTACCGCGACGGCGTAACTGGCGAACACCACGGTGGTGGTGATCGGCGAGAAGTGCCAGCGCGCCTGGTAGATGCCGTACAGCGGGGTCGGGGCTGACGACGCGGCCAGGAACGACACGAGGATCGAGGCGAGCAGCAACAGGGACACTTCCGGCGAAAGACGCCGTTGTCCGGTGATACCCATGTCGTGGCCCCTCGGGTGCTGCCGCGCGTCACCTGGCCGCACGCTGCGGTCAGGGCGGGGTGGCATACCCGATGTGCCGCGATACACGCGACCCGGACGCTCGGCAGGGCCGTCAACCCCCGGGTGTGCCGGAGTTCCCCGAACCCGGGATCACCCGGTGTGGGGCGGGCGGATGAGCCGGTTGGTGACGCCGAGGAAGACCGCGGGCGATCACGACGAAGCCCCGGGCCCGGACAACCCGGCGCCGCACCGCGTGGGCGGTGATCACGCCTACCGACGCCGTCGTGCCGCCCACGCGGCGCCGACGACCGTCGCGACGACCGGCACCAGACAGCAGAGCGACAGGACGAGCAGATGCCACGGTTTGACCGCTACCATGGCCGGCGACCCTACCGGTCGGTCGCCCGGGAGCGCTGCGGCGGGTCGCATGATGCTGCCCCGGCGGCCGCCGGGATACCGGTCAGTCGCCGCCCTGACCCTTCGGCGCGCGGCGGATCGGGGCCACGGTCGGTACCGGATCGTTGGTCAGGAAGTCCAGCACGATCGTGTTGACCAGCGCGGGCTTCTCCTGGGTGAGGAAGTGCGAGGTGCCGGGTACGACGGCGAACTCGCCGTTCGGCAGCGCGTGGTACAGCTCGACCAGGTGCGACATCGTCATGATGTCGTCGTCGGCGGCGACCACCAGGGTGCGGTGCGGGACCCTGGCCACGTCGGAGGTCTCCAGCGTCGGCTCCTTCGCGGCCATCTCGCCGACCTTCGTCGCCACCACCTTGAAGTGGTCGATGCCGTCGGGGGACACCTCACCGTACGACGGACCGAGGAACTCGAAGATCAGATCGACGTTCCACTCCACGTCCGGTGCGGCCTCGCCGCGCTTGTTGAAGCCGCTGCTGATCAGCACCAGGCGCTTCACCAGCTCGGGCCGCTGGATCGCGACCAGCATCGCCACCACACCGCCGTCGCTGTGCCCGACGAGGTCGGCGGGCTCACCGACGACCGTCTCCAGGAACGCGATGGTGTCGTCCGCCATGAGCTGGTACGTGATCGGACCCTCGACGTCCGGGGTGTGCCCGTGTCCACGGCGCTCGGGCGTGAACACGTGGAACCTCTCGGCCAGCGGGTCGATGTTCGGCGCGAAGAACCGGGCGTCGACCAGACCGCCGTGCATCAGGACCAGCGGTTCACCCGTGCCGTGCTCGTCGTACCAGGTCTTCACCGCACCGAGTTGGACGTACGTCCCCATTCGTCGGTCACCTTCCCCCGTTCGGCGGTCACGGACGTAGATCCTGCCGTGGCTCCGGCGGCACCGACAATCCCCTGTGTATCCGGAACAACGGCCGGACCGTGGGAGCGGGTCGACGGCCGTCCGCCGCCGGTCCCACGGTCCGGTGGACCGGTCGTGGGACCGACGGCGGCGTGTCTGCGGTCAACAGGTGCCGATCTGCCGCCACTGGGCGGTCAGCCCGGGCTCCGAGCCCTGGGTCCACCAGTTGGCCTGCCAGAGCCTGCCGTTGTGCCGTACCCGCTGGCCCTCCAGGTAGACCGTGCCCCAGTCCCAGGCCGGCACACCGGCGCAGCCGACCGGTGGCGGTGAGGTCGGCGTCGCCGTCGGCGAGGGGGTCGGGGTCCGGGTCGGCGTCACCGTCGGTGAGGGGGTCGGGCAGCCGCCTCCGGCGCCGACCGTGTCGACGTGGCCGGTGCCGGCCGCCCGGTAGGCCGCGACCCGGTTCTTCACCTCGGCGGTCGTGAGTACCTCCCGGTCGGTGTGGTAGAGCCAGTCCACCTGCTGCTGGTACGTGGCCTGGCCGGTGCCGGTCCGTCCGGTCAGGTCGATGAACCAGAGGTTGAAGTTGATCGACATCGAGGTCTCCGGGTAGTACCGGTCGCCGTGGTCGGCCACCTGTTGGCCGTCCACGTAGTACCGGACCCGGCCCTCCGAGACGGTGAAGACCAGGTCGTGCCAGCCGGCGAAACTGGTCCGCTGGGCGGTGTGCGTGTTGTCGGCGACCCAGGGCTCGTTCTGGTACGTCTCCCAGGTGGTCTGGTAGAAGATCGGTCCCTGCTCGCCCCAGCCGCCGTTCGGCAGGTACTCGAAGTCGATCTCGCCGTAGTTCGGGTCGAGCGGACGGTCCAGCGGGGTGATGGTGAAGAAGGTCTCGACCAGGTGGTCGCCGTCCGGACCGGCGGTCGGGGCGTCGGTGAACCGCACCCGGGCGGCGTACGTCCCCTCGAAGAACTTGCGCTGGTGGAACAGTTCGGCGTGGCTGGTGCCGCCGGCCGTACCGTCGGTTCGGGCGGTCAGCTGCAGGACCTTCTGGCCGGCGTCGGTGGGGAACGAGACGTTCGACGCCGGCCACGCGGCACCGGGTACACCGGGACCGCCGCTGTTGGTCCGGACCGTCCAGTTGCGGGCGGCCAGCGCGGGGTCGCTCGACGACGTGTAGCCGAAGTCGTCGAAGAGGGCGCCGCAGCTGGCGGCGGCGATGCCGGGCGAGGTGGTGGCGTTGGCGGCGGTGGTGGCGGTGACGGCGACCACGGCGCTCGCGGCGAGCAGGGCGGCCGCGCCGGCCGCGAGCGCTCGGGTGGGAGGTGTGCGGGACACGGGGTTCTCCTCACAGTGGGACAAACGGGGGTACGCGTGGCCGGGCGGCGTCGGCCGGCCGCACGAGAGGTGCCCAGGCGTGGAGTGGCGGCGCTGGCCTACCGGGTCGACGGTGGCGCTGGCCCATCGGGTGCCTCGTGGCGCTTGACGTCGGCGTGCGCGGGGTGGACGGGCGGTACGACGGGCTACCTGATCGCCCCGGCGGTGAGCCCGGTGCGGATCTGGCGTTGGAAGAGCACGTACGCGGCGAGCACGGGCAGCATCGCGATGGTGAGTCCGGCGAACAGACCGCTCCAGTCGCTGCGGTAGCCCTGGCTGACCGAGAGCGCGGCCAGCCCCTGCGCGAGCACGTACCGGTCGGGGTCGGGGTTGAGGACGAGCGGAAGCAGGTACTGGTTCCAGAGCCCCAGGAAGTTGAAGATCGCGATGCTGACCAGCCCGGGGCGGGCCAGTGGCAGCATCACCCGGAAGAACACGCCCCAGTGGGAGCAGCCGTCGAGGAAGGCGGCCTCGGCGAGCGCCGTGGGCAGCCCACGGAAGAACGCGTGCAGGAAGAAGACCGTGAACGGCAGCGCGTACGCGGTGTAGACCAGGATCAGTCCGGGATAGGTGCCGAGCAGCCCGAGTTGCTCGACGACGAAGAACAGCGGCACCAGGGCGAGGAAGACGGGGAAGAGCATCCCGGCGACGAACAGGTGGTAGACGATCCGGTTGCCCGGGAACGGGTAACGGGCCAGCGCGTACGCCAGCAGGGCGCCGAGCAGCATGGTGAGCACCAACGCACTGCCCACCACGATCGCGCTGTTCAGGAAGTAGCTGCCGATCGACGCCTGACTCCAGGCCCGCGACCAGTTGTCGAAACGCGGTACGGCCGGCAGGGTCCACGGACTGGTCAGGATCTCCCGGTCGGTCTTGAGGGAGCTGACCACCGCCCAGAGCAGCGGGAGGGTGACCAGCAGCCCCCAGCCGACCAGGAAGAGATGGGCGGCGGCGGGGTGGTCGCGGGTCGGCCGGGCGACCTGCGGGTGACTCCCCGGACGAGGTGGGGTGCGGGTCGTGTGGTCGGCCACCGTCGTCATGACAGCTCCACTCGCTCACGGCGGCCCACCCGCAGCGCGAGGACCGCCAGGGTCAGGGTGAGGAGGAAGAGTGCGACGCCCATCGCGGCGGCGTAGCCGAACTTCCCGTAGGTGAACGCGTTGCGGTAGAGGCCGAGGCCGATGACCTCGGTCGCGCCGTCCGGCCCGCCGGGACCGACCGTCATGATCTGCACGACGGCGAAGCCGTCGAGGGCGAGGACACCGAGATAGACGAACGCGACCTGCACGTTCTCCCAGAGCAGCGGCAGGATCACCAGCCGCAGCGTGGCGAGGCGGCCGGCGCCGTCGAGCACCGCCGCCTCCAGCACGTCACGCGGGACCGACTCCATCGCGGCGGAGAAGAGCACCAGGTAGAAACCGACCGACGACCAGATCAGGACGGCCATCACCGCCCAGAGCGCCAACCGGGGCTCGCCGAGCCAGGTGCGGGCGAGCCCGTCGAGGCCGACACCGCGCAGCAGGCCGTTGAGCAGTCCCTCGTTGGGATGGTAGATGAACTGCCAGAGCAGCGCGATGATCGGCAGCGAGAGCAGTTGCGGGAAGAAAAACGCGATCTTGTAGAGCTCGGCACCCCGGACGGCGGTGAGCCCGGGCCGACCACCGCGTCCGCCGAAGTTGACCCCGGCGGCGAGCAGCAGCCCGAGTCCGATCGTGACCAGCGGCACGACCAGCAGCATCAGGCCGTTGTTGCGCAGCGCGGCGAGGAAGAGCGGATCGTCCAGGAGCCGGCCGAAGTTGGCCAACCCCACGAACGAGACCTCACCCGACACCCCGGTCCAGTCGGTCAACGCCAGGTAGAACGCCTGCGTGTACGGCGAGAGCACAAAAACCGCGTACAACGCCAGTCCGGGCAGGATCGCGCCGGCGAGGAAGCCGTACCTGCCGTGCCGGGTGGCCGCCATCGCCGCGACTACCGGGTGTACTTGGTGACGCCGCTGTCCCGGGCCACCGCGTCCGCCGCCCGCTGGATGCGGTCGGCCCACTGGCCGGGGTTGATCCGCCGGGTGGCGAGTTCACCGGTGGCGTCGTCGATCGCCTTGGCCAGTGGCGCGTACCAGGTGCGGAAGCGGTAGGTGAAGGTGTTCGTGCCGGCCGCCGTCACCGCGTCGCGTACCGAGCCGAGTCCGCTGCTCACGGTCATTCCGTCGGTGGCACCGACGACGCTCGGCAGCGTGCTGTTCAACTCGGCGAACCGGCGGGCCACCCGCCGGGAGAAGAGGACCCGGAGGAACTCCAGCCCGCCCCGGGGGTTCTTCGCCCTCGCCGGTACCAGGAACGACTCGCTGCTGGCCGCCTGCAGCGCGCTGACCGGCAGTTTGTCGGCCGGGTCGAGCGCGGGCACCGTACCGAGCACCATGTCGAAACCGGCCGGTGTGACCCCCTTCTGCTCGGCCTCCAGCCACGACCCGCAGGGGATGATCGCCACCTTCCCCTGCGACCAGGCCGCCTGCGCCTCGGTGTGCGACAGCGCGTCGGAGCCGGAGAGCAGGTGGCCCCGGCCGGCCAGTTCGTGGATGGCGGTCGCGGCGTCGACCAGCGGTGCCTGCCTCCAGGCGCCCGGCTCCAGGTTGTCGACGGCTTTGACCAGTTCCGGGCCACCGGCCTTGGCCGCCATCGCCAGCAGCGGGTCGTTCAGGTACTCCGGATACTTGCCCTGGTACGTCCAGGGCGCGAGACCGGCCTTCTTGATCTGCTCGCAGAGCGCCAGCATTTCGTCCCAGGTCGTCGGCCAGGTCCAGCCGTGGCGGGCGAAGAGCGGCCGCGAATACCACAGCCCCCAGACCGTGTAGGTGAAGTTGAGGGTCTGCACCCGGCCGTCGAGCGTGCCGTCCTCGACGACGCCGGGCAGCAGCGTCTGGCGTACGGTCTTCGTCGGGTCGTCCAGCGCGGGCGCGTCGAGCAGCTCGCCGAGGTCGGTGAGTTTCTTCGCACCGACCAGGGTGGCCAGGTCGAGGCGGCCGGCGCCGGTGTTGTCCACCACGTCCGGCGGGGTGTCGGCGACGAACCGGGGTTGCAGCGCCTCACCCACCTTCTGGATCCCCTTGTGGTCGACGGCGGATCCGGGGAACCGCTCCCGGTAGATGTTCCCGGCGTTGATCGCGTACTCGTCGCCGTAGCCGCCCTTGAAGACGACCACCTCCAGACCGGCGTCGGCCGGGGCGCCGAGCGGGTTCTCGGCGCTCTTCTCTCCGGTGACGGCCGGGGTGTCGTCGCGTCCACCGCTGGTGACGCAGCCGGTCAGGGCCGGTGTGGCGAGCGCCGGCACGGTGAGTCCCACGGCGCGCAGCAGGCCGCGCCGGGTGGGGTGGTGTCGGGGCGGGGGAGCAGAGTTCATCGGGTCCTCGCTCTCGCTCAGGCGGTACGTCGGATCCGGCCGGCGTACCGGGCCTCCAGTTCGTGGTTGTGCGCGTCGCCACCCGGCACGTTCGCCGAGCGGTAGATGGGCGGGGTCTCGCCGGCCGCGACCAGCCGGGCCACCACCTCGCAGACGAGCTGCTGGGCGAGCAGCGCCGCGGTGATCGAGGAGATGGCGCCGACCGCACCGCCGCCCGGCACCGGCAGGGCCGCGTCGCCGTACGGGGCGCCGTTGTCGAGTACCACGTCGGCGATGTCCGCCAGCCGTCGGCCGGAAGGGTGCCGGGACTCCACCCGTGAGCTGTGGTCGAGCGAGGTGATCGCGACGAGCCGGTGACCCCGGTCGCGCAGCAGCAGTGCGAACTCGACGATCACGCCGTTGACCCCGGAGTTGGACGCGACCACGAAGATGTCGTCCGGCTTGACCGGGGCGAGTTCGTAGAGGCGGTGGGCCACCTCGGGGTCCCGTTCCAGGAACGGATCCTCGAGTACGGCGCGGGGGGCGCCGCCGTACAGCACCAGGTCGCGTAGCGCGATCTTGTTGGTCGGTACCAGGCCGCCGGCCCGGCCGGCGATCTCCATCGCGAGTGCCTCGGAGTGGCCGCAGCCGAACGCCTGGACCACGCCGCCGTCGCGCAACGCGGCGGTGACCAGGTCGGCGGCCCGCTCGATCCCGGGCCGCTGGGTCCGGTGGACCCGGTCGATGGCGGCTGTCACCGCGTCGAGGTAGTGCTCCGCGCCGATGCTCATCGCCCCTCCGTCAGGTTGGCGCGCCGCCGGGTGGCGCGGGTCGGTTCCTCGGGTAGCCGGTGGGCGTCGACCGCTCGCGCGGTCACCTCGAACGCCTCCAGGGTCCGCTGGTGGGTGCGCTGGGCGACGGCCACGTAGATCAGGTCGAGGACGAGCAGTTGGGAGTGCAGCGCGGAGAGTGCCGCCACCCGGAACGTGGTCTCCTGCACCGCCGTGGTCAGCACCACCTCCGCCGCCTCGGCCAGCGGCGAGCGGGGGAACGAGGTGACCGCGACGGTCAGGGCGCCGTGGTCGGCCGCCTCGGCGAGCACCTCGATCACCTCCCGGGTCCGGCCGCTGTGGGAGAGCCCGATCGCCACGTCGCCGGGGGCGAGCAGCGCGGCGTTGGTCAGCGCGGTGTGCGGGTCGGGCCGGTGCCAGCAGGGGATCCGGATGCGTTCCAGCCGGAACGCCATCTCCCGGGCGGCGTTGCCGGAACTGCCGAGCCCGAACAGCTCGACCCGTTGCGCGGTGGCGACGGCGGAGGCGACCCGGTCGACCGCGTGGAGGTCGACCTGGCCGGCGGTGTCCTGGATGGCCCGCGAGTCCGCGCCGGCGATGACGCCGAGGAGATGGTCGAGGGGATCCTCCGGGCCGATCTCCCGGTCGATGTCGGTGTCCCACCGGGCCTGGGCGGCGCGGCCCGTCTCGGTCGCGACCGCGACCCGCAGCTCGGCGTAGCCGCGGTAGCCGAACACCCGGCAGAACCGGGTCACCGTGGCGGTGGAGGTGCCGGCGCGCTCGGCGAGGTCGATGATCGTCGCCCGCGCGGTCTCCTCAGGCGCGATGAGGATCTGTTCGGCGACCCGCTGGAGGGCGACCGGCAGGGTCGGTAACTCGGTGCGCAGCCGCCCGAGCAGTCCGCTCTCCGGCATCAGCATTCCTTTCACGTTCGCTCGTTGGTGAAAAAAACTATGACCACTATGGCCATCACGTCAATAGTTTTGACATTATCGATCGGTGTCCTCGTGGCCTGGGCGGCCGGAGCCGCACGATGTCGCTGTACCCGCACCCCTGGTTCTCGGCGCCGACTGCGGCGGCACCACCAGTCGGATCGTCGTCGCGACGCTGGACGGGCGGGTGGTCGGGCGGGCGAGTGGTGGTCCGGGCAACCCGGTCGCCGGCCCACCCGCCGAGACGGCCGCCGCGCTGGGCCGGGCCGTCCGGGCCGCGCTCGCCGACGTCGACCCGGCCCGGGTCGTCGCGGCCACGGTCGGGCTCGCCGGAGTCGCCCGGCTCGCCGAACCGGCTGCCGCCGCCCCGTACGCGGCACAGTGGTCCGCCACCGGCCTGCGCTGCCCGATGTGGACGGTCGGCGACGCCGTCGTCGCGTTCGCCGCCGGCACCCCGGAGCCGTCCGGCAGTGTCCTGATCGCCGGCACCGGCGCGGTCGCCGCCCGGATCCGCGACGGCGGCACCGTCCAGGTCGCGGACGGGCTCGGCTGGCTGCTGGGCGACGAGGGCTCGGGTTACTGGCTCGGCCTGCGCGCGGCCCGGCTCACCGCCCGGGCGCTCGCCCGGGACGCGCCGGCCGGCCCGCTCGTCCGGGCGGTCTGTACCCGGGTCGGCGCGACCGACCCGGACGGCTTCGTGACCCGGGTGTACGACCTCGGCCGGCACCGGCTCGCCGGGCTCGCCGACACCGTCACCGAGGCGGCCGGGGCCGGTGACCCGCAGGCGGTCGCGCTCGTCGCCGAGGCCGCCGACCGGCTCACCGACACCCTCGCCGAGGTGCATCCCGCCCCGGGACCGGTGGTGCTCGCCGGCGGGGTCCTGACCGGGGCGGTCGAGATCCGTGCCGCCGTACAGCGGCGTCTTCTGGCGCGGCTCGGTCGACCCGGCCTGGTCGCCGGCGACGGCGCCGCCGCGGCGGCCTGGCTGGCCGCCCGGGAACTCCGGCCCGGGCCGTCCGGTGCTGGCGTCGCGCTGCACACCCGGTTGATCGCCGGTACGTGACGACCCGTACCTCCGGTCGTCGGGCCCGGGGTGACCCCGGACCCACCCCGCCCTGGAGTCGCCGGAAGTCGACCGATGTTCACCACTGACCGGATGGCGGGGCGGGTCGGTCGGCCCGGGACGGCGCCCGCAGTTCGGACAGTCGGGGGACGAGCAGGGCTGTGCCGAGCAGGATTCCGGCGACCTCGGGCGCGAGCAGGATCCACTGCCGGGCGGTGGCCGCGTCCCCGATCGCCATCTCGGCGGTACGGACGCCGGCGAGGCCGGTGACCGTGAGGGTGGCGAGCAGCAGCCCGGCCAGGTGCAACCGGCAGAGGGCGAAGATGAGGATCGACGCTCCGACGGCCAGGTGCAGGCCGACGATCACTGCGTTCAGCTCGGCCAGCGTGTCGCGCTCGGTGAGGTGGACGCCGTACGGGGTCCGGACGAGCCAGGCCGCCACGCCGATCAGTAGCAGGCCGAGGCCGAACACCCAGGTGCTGATCCGGAGGATCACTCCGCCTCCTCAGGTCGATCGGGTCAGTGCGTGGACGGTGAGCGTGACGAGTTGCCGGAGCCGGCGTTCCAGCGTCTCCGCCGGGGCGTACGCCTGCTCGATGCCGGTCGTCGCGTCGAGCAGCAGGACCGCCAGGTCGCGGGTGGGCACCAGGTCCGGGTCGAGATCGTCCCTCTCCGCGAGCAGCTCGGTGAGGATGTCGCACAACCGTCGGTGGAAGTCGGCCAGCAGGTCGGCGGCGACGGTGGCGGCATCGGCCAGCAGCTCGGCCCGGACCTCGTCGCCGGCCTGCCCGACCACCAGTCGGAACTTGGCGTACAGCACCGCGTGCAGGCGTTCCGGCAGCGGGTCGTCGCCACCGGCGGCCGCCTCGGCCTCGGCGACGGCCGCGTCCAGCAGTCGGGCACCGACCGCGCGGAAGATCTCCTCCTTGCCCCTGAACCGTTGGTAGACGGTGGGTCGGGAGACGCCGGCGGTCTCGGCGATCCGCTCGATCGAGGTGTGCCGGAACCCGTGGCGACCGAAGCAGACCAGCGCGGCGTCGAGGATCCGGTCGACGGGAACGGCGGGCACCATCTTTACAGCCTTTACAAAAAATGTATATCTGTCAAGATGCTGCCGTCGGCCCCGGCGGCCGGGTCAGCCGTTCGAAGCCGACCGTCCCGACCAGCACCGTGGCGACCAGCGCCAACGCGGCCAGCGCGGGCAGCATCCGGCCCACCGGCAACAGGAGCAGGATCACGACCACCACGACGAGCTGTGTCGGCGGCGCCGAGCGGACGGAGAACCAGCCGAACAGCAGCCGGCCGGAGAGATAGAGCGCCGCGCCGCCGAAGAGCGCGGTCGCCGAGGCCCAGTCCAACGACTCGCCCCCGAAGGAGTCGGGCCGCCCGTGCGCCAGGTGCTCGACCACCTGCTCGATGCCGAGCGCCAGATAGATGATTCCGCTGACCAGGAGCAGGTACGCCAGGCTGTACGCGTCGCTGGCGATCCGGTCCCGCCGCGCTCCGGTCGCCTCGGCCAGGGCCCGGGCCGCGGCCGGCCCGATCCGGTCGAAGTAGAGCCACCAGAGGCAGACCGTCACGGTCAGCCCGAGCAGTGCCGCGAACAGGACCGGAGCCCGGGTCACCGCCGTACCGGCACCGGTCCCCACCGAGATCAGCGACTCACCGAAGGCGATGATCAGTGCCAGCGCGTTGCGCTCACTGAAGTGGTTCGGGCTGCGCAACTGCCAGCCGCCGGCGACGGCGAAGGCGGTCCGCTGGCCGCCGATGTCGATGAGTGACGACGCCACCCAGAGCAGGGTCTGCGCGGTGCCGCCGTACACGGCGCCGAGGACGAGCGGTATCCAGGCGAGCACGATGGGGATCGCGATCAGCCGCAGCCCGGCACGTACCCGTGGATCGTGCGCCACCACCAGGTAGTAGAGGAGGAAGTGCACCAGCCGGAGTGCGACGTAGGCCCCGACCAGGATCAGCGGTGCCGTCATCCCGGTGTGGGCGGCACGCCACGCGTCCGGTATCACCAGTGCGGCGACGAAGAGCGCCGCCATCGCCAGCAGCGTCCCGGCCCGGATCACGCCCACGTCCGCCCGGACCTGGTTGGCCAACCAGGTGTACGCCGCCCAGGAGAACCAGATCAGCACCAGCAGGACCAGTCCCTGACCCATGCTCCGGAAGGTGGGCGGATGGCCCATGAAGTCGATGATCCGGGTGA
This sequence comes from Plantactinospora sonchi, assembly GCF_036422035.1. NCBI lineage: Bacteria > Bacillati > Actinomycetota > Actinomycetes > Micromonosporales > Micromonosporaceae > Plantactinospora > Plantactinospora sonchi. Next base: position 44,953 of record NZ_JAZGQK010000023.1, on the reverse strand, counting down.
GGGCGAAGACGAAGACCAGATCGATGAAGATCTCGAACGGGGTGACCCGGTGCGTCTCGGCACTGGTCGGCACCGCGCGGGGCCGGACGAGCCGTCTCATCGGTCCCCGTTCCCGCCGCGCCTTCCGTGTGTACGGCGGTCAGGGCCGTTCGCCGACGCCGGTCCCGACCTCCGCCAGCCGCCCCCCGCTGAGGCGGGACGCCAGCGGCGCGGTCGGCATGCCACCGCTCGTCCGCAGGCCCACCAGGAACTCCTCGATCGCCTCCCGCGCGCTGTGCCGGGGCGACCAGCCAAGCTCGGTCCTGGCCCGGCTGGTGTCCATCACCGGAACCCGCAGCACCGCCTCCAGCAGTTGCGGCGAGGCCGGCACCAGGTGCAGGTGCCAGGCGGCGGCCAGCGCCGCCCGCGCCAGGCCGGCGGGCAGCCGTACCGTCCGGGCCCGCAGACAGTCGGCGAGCAGCCGCCCGTCCACCACCGGCTCCGCGGCGACGTTGAACGCGCCGCGCACGTCCCGCAGCACCGCCAACCGGTACGCCTCGGCGGCGTCCGCGCTGTGCAGCGCCTGGAACCTCAGCCCGGGCAGGTCGGGCATCACCGGTACGACCCCGGGCCGGACCAGCCGCCCGGGCAGCAGCGGGCCGGTGAAGAGGCGACGCTGCTGGCTGGCGGCCTCCCGCTTGAAGATGAACCCGGGGCGCAGCCGGACCACCCGGATCCGCGGATGTGCCCGCTCGAAGGTGTCGAGAACACGTTCGAGGTACGCCTTCTCCCGGGTGTAACCGGCCGTCGGCCAGCCGTCGGTCGGCCAGCTCTCGTCCACCGGCCGGTCCTTCGGCCCCGGCGAGTACGCCCCGACGCTGGAGGCGTGCACCAGGGCCGGTACGCCGGCCCGGGCGACCGCGTCGAAGACCCGCCGCCCACCGACGACGTTGACCCGCCAGGTGGTCAACGGCTGGTGCGTCGGCTGGAACAGCCAGGCCAGGTGCAGCACGACGTCGGCACCGTCGAAGATCTCGACGAGATCGGACGTGACGATGTCCGCCTCGACCCATTCCGTCTTCGGCGCGCGCCAGCGGGGGCGGCGGCGGGCCACTCCGACTATCGCGCCCACGGCCGGGTCACCGCCCAGCGTCTCGACCACACTCGTCCCGACGTTGCCGGTCGCTCCGACCACCACGACCCGCAGGCCCGTCCCGGTACCACCCGTCGGGCTCATCGACACACCTCCCGGCAGTCGGGGGCCGTCCCCGGTGGCCCGGCCCGGTCGCGAGCCGGCCCGCCGAGGACCGGACACCGGCAACTCGCGGGAAAGCTCATGACCGGGCCCATTCCCGACGATCGGGCCGGCAAACCTCCTCGGGATGTGTCGCGGCGACGGTCGTCATTCCGGGCGGGCGGCCAGCGCCGTTTCCGCGTACGTCCAGAGCCGGTCGGCGGCGGCCGGGTCCAGGGCGTGCCTGGCCACCCCGCCGGTGGCCTCCGGCCCGCCGACCACCACCTCGGCCTCCTGGTTGTCCTCGAAGTAGCGACCGGTGACCCCCTCCACCAGCGGCGACGCGGCCAGCAGGACCGGGGTGGCGGCGCCCTGCGCCGGGGTCTTGTAGTAGTCGAGTTCGATCCGGTTGCCCGCCTCGTCCAGCACTCCGAAGGCGCGGAGCGTCTCGTCGTCCATGTGGCGTTGCAGGTTGGTCATGATGTAGCCGGGGTTGAGCGCGTTGGCGACGATGCCGTCGGCGGCCCAGCGTCGGCCGATGCCGACCGCGAGCAGCACGTCGGCGGTCTTCGAGCGGCCGTACGCCGACCAGCGGTCGTACGGCTGCCGCTCGAACTGCGGGTCGTCGAAGTCGAACGCCTCCCGCAGGTGCGCCCCGGAGCTGACCACCACCACCCGTGCCGAACCGGCGGCGCGCAGGCTGTCGTGCAGCCCCCGGACGAGCGCGAAGTGACCGAGGTGGTTGATGGCGAGCTGAAGCTCCCAGCCCTGTGGGCTGACCTGACGGGTGGGAACCGCCATGACGCCCGCGTTGGCGACCAGGGCGTGCACCGGGCCCTGCCAGGCGGCCACGAACGCGTCGACCGACGTCAGGTCGGCGAGGTCGAGCGCGGCCGTACGGACGCTGCCCGGACCGGTGCCGGCGAACTCCGTGACCAGCGGTTCGGCCAGTCCGGGGTCCCGGGTGGCGACGGTGACCTCCGCCCCGGCGCCGGCGAGGGCCCGGGTGGTCTCCAGACCGATGCCGGAGGCGCCGCCGGTGACGATCATCCGGCGGCCGGTCAGGTCGACCCCGTCGAGGATCTCGGCGGCGCTGGTACGGGCGGTGAACGGGGTGGTCAGGCGTGGTGCTTCTGTCATGAGGCCAACGCTATGCGTCACTCCACTGGACTGTCTGTAGTCTGGAGTCCGTCACTCTTTAGCAACAGTCCAACCCGAGGTTGCCGTGGACCCCCTGGACGAGGTGCTCGCACTGCTCGGCACCACGAGCCGGCTCTCCGCCTCCATGGTCGCCGGCGGACGCTGGGCGGTCCGGTTCGCACCACCGGCCGGCGTCAAGTTCAACACCGTACGACGGGGTCGCTGCCTGCTCCGGGTCGACGGCGTACCGGATCCGGTGGCCCTCGGGCCGGGTGACTGTTTCCTGCTGACCCGACCATGGCCGTTCACCCTCGCCAGCGACCCGGACGTCCCGGTCCAGCCGGCCCAGCCGATCTTCGAGACGGCGGTCGACGGGGTGGCCCGGGCCGGCGAGGGTGACGACGTCTTCCTGACCGGCGGCGCCTTCTCGTTCACCGAGCGGGCCCGCGCCCTGCTGCTGGACAGCCTGCCACCGGTCGTCCACGTACCCGCCGCGGCACCGGAGGCGGCGAGCATCCACTGGGCCGTGGCGGAGATCGACACCGAACTACGTCAGGCGCGACCCGGCGGGCAGGCGGTCACCGAGCACCTCGCACTGGTCATGCTGATCCGGATCCTGCGCCTGCACCTGGCCCGTGGCGCCACCCGAGGCTGGCTGGCGGGTCTGGCGGACCCGGTGGTCGGCCCGGCGCTGCGGGCGATGCACGGCCGGCCGGAGCGGGCGTGGACGGTGGCGGAGCTGGCGGGTACCGCCTCGGTGTCCCGGTCGACGATGGCCGCCCGATTCAAGGAGGTGGTCGGGCGCGGCCCGCTGGAGTACCTCACCAGCTGGCGGATCGAGCTGGCCGCCGAGCGTCTCCGGCGTGGCGACGAGACGGTCGCCGCCATCGCCCGGGCCGTCGGCTACGGCTCGGAGAGCGCGCTCAGCGTGGCCTTCAAACGCACCACCGGCCTCTCGCCCCGCGTCTACCGCAACCAGCGGGACCCGGTCGTGCGGTGACGGCCCGGCCGGCCCGGGGACCGTCCCCCGGGGAACTGGCCGACCCGCACCGGCCCGGGCTGGACGGGGCCACCCCGCCCTAATCCGGTTGCCGTCGCCCCGGAGGTCTGTTGGGGTGGGGGAGTCCAGGGAAGCCCACGAGGGGAGTCGTCCGATGCGTCCGTCGTCGCCGCACAGCCAGCACGCAACGGTCAACCACCCACAGGATGTGAGGCTTCATGAGTACGTCGATCTTCGTGATCGTGGCGCCGGCGGGCGCCGGTAGCAGGAAACCACAGGACGGCCCGTCGGTCGTCTGCCCGTCCGGTCGGCTCGGGGAGGGTGACTGATGTCCCTTCTCGACGATCCCGGACTCTTCGGCCGGCAGTGGGCCGAGGGCTACGACGAAGGTGCCAACCCCGACCCGGGACCGGCCGTCGACTTCCTCGCCGACCTGGCCGGCGGCGGCCGGGCGTTGGAACTCGCGATCGGCACCGGCCGCGTCGCGGTGCCGTTGGCGGCCCGTGGCGTGACCGTCGAGGGCGTCGAGGCGTCCGAGGAGATGGTGGCCCGGCTGAGGGTCAAGCCGGGCGGCGACCAGATCCCGGTGGTCGTTGCCGACATGGCGGACGTGCCGGTCACCGGTCCGTTCCACCTGGTGTATCTCGTCTACAACACCCTGTTCAACCTGGTGAGGGCCGAGCGGCAGGCGGACTGTCTCCGCAACGTCGCCCGGGTGCTGGCGCCGGGTGGAGCCTTTGTGGTCGAGGCGTTCGTGCCCGATCCGGCCGACTTCGACCGGGACGAACAGCTCGAGGTGCGGCAGGTGACCGAGGAGTCGGTGACACTGCGGGTACACCGGTACGACCGGACCGCGCAGACGTTCCTCCGGCAGACGATCCGGTTCAGCAACGACGGCGTCTCGGTCAAGCCGTTCGGCATGCACTACCGCTGGCCGGAGCAGATCGACGAGCTGGCCGAGCGGGCCGGCCTCCGGCTCGCCGAGCGGTACGCCGACTGGCGCCGGACGCCGTTCGGCCCGGACAGCCGTAGCCACGTCTCGGTGTACCGGGCCCCGTAGCCAGGACCGGCGCCCCAACGGCCGGAGGGCACCCGGGGTACGTACCCCGGGTGCCCTCCGGCACCGGTGGTGCGGGCCGGCCACCAGGCGGCGGACGGCCGTCGGGTTACCGCTGACCCAGGAGGTTGACCTTCACGTCGTCGGTCACCACCGTGGTCCCCGGCACGATCGGTGTGGTCATCGTGCTGGTGACGGTGCCGGTACCGGGGATCAGGCCACGCACCCTGACGGTGTACGAGGCGGTGCCGCCCGGCGTCGGGTCGGTGCTGGTGACCCGCAGGTCACCGGTGGGCAGGGCACCGGCCGGCAGCGAGGCGCCCCCGCTGCCGTCGGCGTTCTCCGCCCCGATCAGGTACGGCTGGCTCGGGTTGGCCGGCAGCGCGGCCGGGTCGTAGGCGAAGGCGATGTCCTGGGTGCCGTTGAGCCCGATCCAGACCTGGAAGTGTCGGTTCGACGTGGTGCCCCAGACGTTGACCTGCCATTCCACGACCAGCCACCGGCTGGTCCCCGAGCTGAGCAGGCCGACGTAGAGGCCGGGGGCTCCGGTACCGTCCAGGTCGGTCCAGAACGGTGCCAGGACGTTGTTCGGACGGTCCGGGTTCGGCAGCGACGCCGGCAGGTTGCAGCAGTTGTTGTCGTCGGCCGTGGTCGGCCCGGCCACCAGGTATCCGTTGGAGTCCACCCCGATCGAGGTGTATCTCACCCCGTTGAAGACGAACTCCGGCACCGGGAAGTTGATCAGATCCTCGTCACCGACCGCCTGCGGGGTGATGCCGAACGAGGCGAGCGGCAGCCACTCACCGGCGACGGTGCCCGGCCCGAGGGACGGGACGCCGGCCCGCTGACCCGCCAGGCTGACGTTCTTCTTCTCCGCCTTGAACGGGCTCCGCACGGTGGCACCGGACGCGGACTCGATCGGCAGGTGCGGGGTGGTGCTGGTGGTCAGGTCCGCCGTGGTGGCGGTCGACGAGTTGTTCTGCGCGGTGACCGTGCAGGTGCTGCTGCCCAGCCAGCTCACCTGGTCCGGCGTGCAGGCGGTGGTCAGCGACACGTTGCCCTGCTGCGGCACGAAGGCCACCGGCAGGTGCAGCGCCGGCAGCTTCTTCGACGACGGCACCAGCTGGATCTCGCCGAAGTACTGCCCGCTCGGCGCGCTCGACGACACCGTGACCCTCAGCGCCACCGACTTGCCGGCCTTGAGGGTGAACCGGCTCGGCCAGACGCTGATCCTGCTCCGCGTCGGTGCGCTCGTCTTCACCGTGTACGTCTGCGTGCTGCCGCTGACGTTCGTCGCGGTGCGGACGGTGCTGACGCTGCCCGGCATCACCTTGGCGTCGATCGACGGGAGGTTGAGGTGGATGGCGTTGATCGGGTCGGCGCCCAGTTCGAGCATCCGGTCCGCGGTCTCGTCGAAGGTGAGGCCCGGCTCGTCGGCAGTGGTGAGGTCGATCCGCCCGGCGCCGTAGTCCAGCGGGTCCGCCTTGGTGGTCTCGTCCTCCTTGACGACCCCGCTGGTCTTCGCCGTGGTCATCATCGCCGACTTGATCTGACCCGGCGTCCAGCCCGGGTGCAACGCGGCCAGCAGCGCGGCCGAGCCCGCGATGTGCGGCGCGGACATCGAGGTACCCGCGATCGCCTGGTAGTACTGGCCCTCGGGGCCGCCGTCGACCGCGTCCGGCGTCGGCGTGTTGCCGGCCAGGATCTGCACACCCGGTCCGGTGATGTCCGGCTTGAGCACCAGACCGCCCGGTCCGCGCGAGGAGAACGCGGCCATCACGTCACCCTTGGCGGTGGACTTCGTGCCGCCGGTGAACGACGCCGTCACGCCGCTGTGGGCGGCCATGAACGCCTTGAACTGGGTGCCGTCCGCCAGGTGCACGGTCGGCAGGAAGTGGTTGTCGGTCACCACGTCCTGCAGGGCCGGGTTGTAGAGGATCATGCCGGCCGCGCCGCCCTGGGCCACGTGGTGGCCCTTCTCGATCCGGCCGTTGCCGCCCCGCTGGCAGGCCACGATCTTGCCGGTGAGGCTGCCGGCCGCCGCCGGAGCCTGGCACAGCGCGCCGCCGGTGTAACCCGGCACCGACTCGGCCATCACCACGGGTGTGGCGGTGGGGACGCCGGCGGTGATCGAGGCCCCGGTCAGGGTCAGTGTCTGGCCGCCGCCGGTGAGGGTCAGCGTCGAGCTGAACTGCCGGGTCTGCGTGGAGGCCGCCACCGTGGTGACCCACGGGACGAAGTTGTCCACCGTGCCGGCGCCCGGGCCGGAGTTGCCGGCCGAGGCCGAGACGAAGACGCCGGCCGCGTACGCGTCCCGGAACGCCTGCATGCTCGGGTCGGTCGCCCCGCCGCCGCCACCGCCGATGGAGTAGTTGAGGACGTCCACGCCGTCCTTCACCGACTGCTGGATCGCGGCCACGATGTCGGAGGTGAAGCCGCCCTGCGGGCCGAGCACCTTGTAGACCGAGAGCCAGGCGCCGGGCGCGATACCGGCCACCGGCCCGCGTTCGACGCCGAAGACCGGGGCGGAGGAGACCACGTTGCCGACCGCAGTGGAGGCGGTGTGCGTACCGTGGCCGCCGCTGTCCCGGGCCGAGTCGTACACGTCGTCGTCGGACACCAGGTCGTACGTGTCGAGGAACCGCTCGCCGCCGATCAGCTTCTTGTTGCAGACGAAGACGTCGGTCGCCGGGGTCAGCGGGTTGTCGCCGAAGTCGCAGGTACGCGGCGTGCCGTCCGGCTTGGCCGGCGGGGTGCCGAGGTTGCCCTGGTCGGCGAAGGAGGGGTGCTCCGGCCAGGCGCCGGTGTCGATGACCCCGACGACGACCCCCTTGCCGGCGTTACGGGTGCCGCCGAGCTGCGGGTAGAGCGAGGTGGCACCGATGAAGGCGCCGCTGGAGTCGGTCAGCGGCTGACGCAGGGTGTCCTGCTGGACGGCGACCACACCGCCGATCTTCAACAGCTCGCCGATCCGGTTGGCCGGCACGACCGCGGAGACACCGCCGTACACGGTGCGCAGGCGCTGCCCGACCCGGGCGGTCGGCACCCGCCTGGTCAGCTCACCGACAAATGCCTTCTCCCGACCGGCGAGGTAGTCCGTGTACCGCTGCTCCGCCGCGGAGCCGGAGAGCTTGCGGCCGGTCTTCGCCGGGCTGGTCGCGGCGTAGCCGCTGACGCCGCCCTTGTAGGCCGCCACCGCGTCGTGGTCGAGCTTCACCAGGACCGGCGTCGGCGTGCTGTCGTTGCGGCCCAGCAGCGCCGGATCGGTACGGGCCAGGCTGCTGCTGGGTGCCTTGGTTCCGCTGATCGTCGAGGCCGGGCTGAGCCCGGTCGCGGTGAACGACGGTGACGGCTGGGCCATACCGGGGCTGGCGGTCGTCACCAGTGCCAGCGGCGGGACAAGCGCGGCCGCGAGTCCGAGCCGCAGCCACAAGGGTTTTCTCATGGTTCCCCTCTCGATCACCTGGAGTCGTGCGCATCGTCGCACCCTGTTGATCGAGACACCAGACGCCCAACGCCCGTCTCTTACCAGCCAAAAGGGGAACTTGACGCCGGCCCGGAGAGCGGCACGGTGTGACACGCACGTCGGGCCGGCCGACAAAACCGCTGGTCAGGGCAGGTAGAGGAGCGAGCCGGCCGGGACGTCGCCGATGCTGGCAGGCACGCCGACGATGATCGTCCCCGGTCGGGTGTGTGCCTCCACCGTGCGCACGGCGGTCCGAAGTGTCCCTCCGGCCGGTGTCCGGATCACGACAGTGTCCCCGACCGCGAGGTGGCCACCGGCTCGCGGCCCGGTGAGCAGCAGCAGATCCCGTCCGGTGAGCCGGTGGGTGTACACCACCCGCAGCCCGGCACGTTCGTCGCCGGTCAGCAGGACTCACCGCCGTCAGGGTCCGCGCCGGTCCGGTGGACCGCCGCCGTCACCGCCCGGGCCAGCCGGGGCCGGCAGAGTACGGCGGTGCTGTCCGTCCACTGGTCGGCGGCACCGACCGGCGGCACCGCGACCAGCCGCGGGTCGGTGATCCGGGCGACCAGCGCGGCGGCGAACCGCCCGGCGTCGAGCACCGGGTACGGCCGGTCGTGGAACGGGCGGCGGGTCGAATCGACGGGATCGGCGAGCGTGAGCCGGTTCTGCCACGCGCCGACGAGCTCGTAGGCGTCACAGAGCGCGGCCTGTCGCCGGTCGGCGTCCCCGTCCAGCACGTCGCCGAGCCGGGCCGCGATCCCCGTCGCCTCCGGTACGGCGGCGAACGCGCTGCCCAACCACTTCTGGTACGGCGGAAACCGGCGGGCCAGCAGCAGGCAGAGCCGCATCAGCTCCCGGACCAGCCGCGCCGCCACCACCCGGCTGCCCAACTCGTCCCCGGCCTCCGCGGCCCGTCCGACAAACGCCTCCTCCTCGGCGATCCGGGTCCACTGTGCGGCCAGCAGGTGACGCCAGACGTCGTCCGGATACCAGCGGAGCCGGTCCCGCAGCCCGGTCAGCTCTCCGGTGCTGTCGTGGAAGACCGCCCCGCCGGTGAACTCGGCCAGCCGCTGGGCGGGTACGGCCAGCCAGTCCAGGGTGTCGACGCCCTGGCGTGGGTCGAAGCCGAGTTGGTCGGTGCACCAGGCGCCGAGTTCGGCGACCAGCACCCGGTGCGCCACCGGTCCGTCGGTCGGGGTCATCACCCGGACCCGTGCCCCGGGCGGGGCGAAGTGGGTCGGCCAGCCGTGGAAGACCTTCGGCAGTCGTACGGCCAGCAGCGTCCCGATCGGCTCGGCGTGCCGGGCGAGGTCCTCGGCCGACAGGAACAGGTCCAGCCGGGGGCCCCAGTCGTGGTCGACGGAACGTCGCGTGTCGAAGCCGAGCACCTCGGAGCCCGGGCCGAGCCGCCCGGCGGCGTACCCCAGTCCGGGAAAGGACTCGTCCAGGAGGGGACGTACCGCCTCGACGTAGAACCGGCGGCACAGCTCCAGCCCCGGCACGAACCGCCCTCGCATCCGCCGAGGGTAGAACCGTCGACCCGGCCGGGCCAGCCGTTATCGGGGCCGCCGGTGTGCGCTCTCCCTCGACGCGGCCGACCGGGCGGCCGTACCGGCCCACGCGACGCTATTCGGCGTCGAGATAGCACCAGTGGCCGTCGTGACGGAGAAAGCGGCTGCGTTCGTGCTGCTCACCGGCGTGTCCGGCGTGCCGGTAGTGGGCCCGGAACTCGACCGTGCCGGTGGTGTCGAACAGCCCGCCCCGGTCGGTGTCCAGGATGTCGAGCCGGGTCCACCGCTGCCCGGGGTCGAGGGTCAGCCGGGCCGGTCGGGTACGCGGATGCCAGGTCCGCAGCAGGTATCCGGTGTCGCCGAGCGCGAACGCGGTGAACCGGGACCGCATCAGCGCCTCGGCGGTCGCCGCGCCGGCCCGGCCCTGGTGCAGCAGCCCGCAGCAGTCCGGGTACGGCTGCCCCGAGCCGCACGGACACGGCCGCGCGGGGTCCGGGGCCGACCGGCCCCGACGGTCGCGTTTCGCCATCCGACCATTCTCCCCACCCACCCCGAGCCGGACCGCGCACCCCGGCCGGCTTGTGCCGACGCGCTGCATGGCGGCACGGCGGAGGGATTCGAGACGCGACTGGGCGCGGCGGTCGAGGCGGCACGTGAGCACGAGGCGGTCAGCCGCCGGGTGGGCGACTGGCAGCGCCGTCCTCGACGAGCGCGAGCGCCATCTGCGGAGACCGGTGACCCACGCCAGACAACGTTGCTCGAACTCGCCGCCGAACGTGGCCGACTGACACCGACCCCCCGTTGGCGATCGGCGGGCTGACCCGGTTCGCGGGCATCTGGTTCGACAACCTCTTCACCGATCTCTCCGTACGGGAGCGGATCAGGCAGGTTCGGTACAACGTCGACCAGGCGAGCCGCCGGGTCGACGAGCTGAGGGACGGGTTGCGCGGCCGGGCGGCCCAGCACCGGAACCGACTCGCCGTCCTCGCCGGCGAACGGCGCGACCTGCTGGCCCAGCCGTGACGGCCGGGTACCGGAGACCCGGCCGTCCCGGGGACGACGGAGCGGCCGCCGGCGGCACCGCGGTCGGTGCCATCCGCCAGGGAACGGCGTGCCCCCGCTCCGTCGTCGACCGCTGCTGGCGGAACAGCTAGCCGACCCGCCGCCGGACCAGCCACAGGCCCAGGGCCGCCAGCAGCAGGCTGGCCGCCAGGTAGAGCCCCGACTCCCGCCACTGGAAGGTCCAGTACCGCTGCCCCGGCTGGTACGTCACCTCGACGTGCAGGTCGAGGCCGCCCAGGCAGTCGGCCACCCCGTCGAACCCGCCGCCCAGGCAGCGGTCGTACCGGCCCTGGTCGACCTGCCGACCGTCGGCGCCGAGCAGTTTGCTGTGCGACACCACCCACGCGTCGGGAATGCGCAGTCCGCCGATGTCGGCCTCGCTGCCGAGGAACGTCAGGTTCCGCACCGTCTCCGCCGTCACCGGGTACGCGGCGACCACCGGCGGGACCAGGTGTGGCCGGACCACGGTCGGCACCAGCACCTGGACGGTCACGACGGCCACGAAGGTGAGGGCCATCGCCGGCACGGTACGGCGGACCAGCAGACCGAGCACCGCGCCGAGCACCATGGTGAACAGGGCGTACCCGAACGGTGCGAGGTTGCGGGCGCCGAACAGCAGCGCGCTGAACCGGTCGCCGGCGACCGCGTCGTACGGGCTCGCCGCCCAGGTCAGCACGATGCTGGACAGCCCGACAACGGTCATCCCGGCCAGCCCGGCCAGCAGCAGTTTCACGGCCAGCCAGCGCCGCCGGGTCACGCTCTGGTTCCAGACCAGCCGGTGGGTGCCGGTCTCGAGTTCCCGGGCGACCAGTGGCGCGCCCCAGAACATTCCGACCAGGGCCGGTGCGACGACCACCAGGGCGTCGAGCAGGTAGAGCGGGTTGCGGTAACTGTCCCGGAACTGGGCCAGCTGTGCCACACATCCGGTCGGGCCGGAGCAGTGTGCCACCGCGGCGTCGTATTCCTGCCGGAGGTGGAGGCCGAACACCACGAGACAGGTCGCCAGCGCGGCGAGCACGACGGCGGCCACCACCGCCTGGGTGCGGAACTGTCGCCAGGTCCACCAGATCATCGCCGGACCTCCCGCGCCGTCGCCGCCGATCCGGATCCCGCCGGCCCGTACCCCGCTGTCGCGGCGGCGGCCCGGCTCAGGTAGCTCAGCACCAGTTCCTCCAGTGGCAGCGGCTCGACCCGCCACGGCCCGTCCGGCAGCGGCCCGGTGCCGCGTACCACGGTCGCGCGGTGCCGGTCGGTGTGCGCGGACCAGACCGGTTCCACCCGGGCGGGCAGCCGTTCGGGTCCACCGGGTGGCGTGACCAGCCGGTGGTGGGTGGCGAGCAGGGCACGGACGTCCCCGGCGAGCTGGACCCGACCCCCACCGAGTACGACCAGGTAGTCGCAGACGCGTTCGACGTCGGCCAGCAGGTGGGAGGAGAAGACCGCGCTGGCGCCGAGCTGGGTGACCAGTTCGGTCAGGTCCCGGAGGAAGCCGCTGCGGGCCAACGGGTCCAGCGCGGCGGCCGGTTCGTCGAACATCAGCAGCTCGGGCCGTTTGGCGGCGGCGATGGTCAGGGCCAGTTGGGCGCGCTGCCCACCGGAGAGCCGGCCGGCCCGCTGGCCCGGGTCCAGGTCCAGCCGGGCGATCCGCTGACCGGCCAGGGCGGCGTCCCAGCCCGGGTTGAGCCGGGCGCCCATCCGCAGGTGGTCGGCGACGCTCAGGCCGGCGTACACCGGCATGTCCTGGGCGACGAAACTCACCCGGGCCAGGTGGGCGGCGTCGGCCGCGGGTGGCGCACCGAGCACCCGCAGGCTGCCCGAGGTCGGCGTGATCAGACCGCAGGCCAGCTGCAACAGCGTCGACTTGCCGGCCCCGTTGGGACCGACGAGCCCGATGATCCGGCCGGCCGGGATCTCCAGTTGGCAGTCGGTCAGTGCGGGGCGCCGGCCGTACCGCTTGGTCAGGCCCTCGGCGTGCAGCGCCGGGGCGGAGTGGTGTCGTGGCATCGGCTCATCGTGCGGACCGTGGACGGCGCCGGCATCGGTCCGCGGCACGGTTCGCGCCGCCGGCGACCGTACTTTTGACCGGTCCGGTGTCCGGTCGGGTTCCGTAGCCTGAACCGGGTGAACGTTCGGGACCGGTTGACCAGGTGGCCGGTGGTCGCGGCCGAGCTCGGCCTCGGCGCCGTTCTCGTCGTGGCGCTCGTCGGGCAGGCGGCCGCGATCGTGGTGACCTGGGGTGGCGCGTACTGGCTCTTCGACAGCGTCGTCGGCCTGGTGGTCGGCGTGGTCGCGCTGCTGCGTCGACGGCACCGGGCCTGGGCCGTGGCGGCCGGCCTGGCCGTCGCGGTGGCCGCGCTGCTGACCGCCGCCGCGGCCGGGCTTCCCGCCGAGCCCGGCCTCGCCCCGACGCTGGGGCTGGCCGTCCTGGTCGGATCGGCGGTCCGGGCACTGCCACCCGTGCCGGCGGCCATGGTCGTGGCCGCCGGGGCCGGCGTGGTCGCGGCCACCGCGTTCGCCTTTCCGGCGTCCACCGGCGGGGTCGGCGGCGTGACGGTGCTGAACGCCGCCGGCCTGTGCACCGCCCTCGCCACCGGGCTGCTGCTGCGGGTGGTCGACGCCCGCCGCCGGGCGATCGCCGAACGGGTACGCCGTGACGAGCGGCTGGCCCTGGCGCGGGAACTGCACGACGTCGTCGCCCACCACGTCACCGGCATCGTGCTGCAGGCCCAGGCCGCGCAGCTCGCCACCCGCCGGCACGCCGACACCGGCACGCTGGCGTTGGTCACGGCGTCGCTGGCCGGGATCGAGACCGCCGGCTCCGAGGCGTTGGCCGCGATGCGCCGGGTCGTCGGGGTACTGCGCGACACCGATGACGCGCCGCCCGCCAGCCCCTCGCCGGAACACCTCGACGAGCTGGTCACCCGCTTCGCCGTGCCCGGCCGGCCGGTGGTCCGGCTGGACCGCCCCGCCGGCGCCACGAGCTGGCCGCCCGAGGTGACCAGCACCGTCTACCGGGTCGTCCAGGAGTCGTTGACCAACATCTCCCGGCACGCCCCGCAGGCGAGCGAGGTGACGGTCCGCGTCGCGGAGGACCGGCGGCAGCTCACCGTCGAGGTGGTCGACGACGCCCCGCCGGTGCCGGCCCGACGTCGTCCGCACGGCGGCTACGGGCTGGTCGGCATGCGGGAACGCGTCGAGACGCTCGGCGGCACGATCCGATTCGGTCCACGTCCCGGAGCCGGCTGGGCGGTCCAGGTCACCCTGCCCGTCGGAGCCCGGGAGCCACGGTGACGATCAACGTGCTGCTCGCCGACGACCAGGCGATGGTCCGGAGTGGGCTGCGGTTCATCCTCGAGGACCAGGCCGACATCCGGGTGGTCGCCGAGGCCGCCGACGGGGTCGAGGCGATCGACCTGGCCCGGCGGCTGCGTCCGGACGTCTGCCTGGTGGACATCCGGATGCCCCGAATCGACGGCATCGAGGTGACCCGGGCGCTGGCCGGCCCCGGCGTGCCACGCCCGCTGCGGGTGGTCGTGGTGACCACCTTCGACCTCGACGAGTACGTGCACGGCGCGCTGCGCTGCGGGGCGGTCGGTTTTGTCCTCAAGGACGCCGGCCCCGCGCTGCTGGTCGAGGCGGTCCGGGCCGCGTACGCCGGTGACGCCCTGATCTCGCCGTCGGTCACCCTGCGGCTGCTGCGGCACCTGACGTTCGCCGCGGCGCCGGTCGGGACCGGGCCGACCCGGCCGCTCTCCGCCCGGGAGACCGAGGTGGTCCGGGCGATCGCCCGGGGGCGGAGCAACCAGGAGATCGGCGCCGAACTGTTCATCTCACTGAGCACCGTCAAGAGCCACGTCTCCGGCATCCAGACCAAACTCGGGCTCCGTAACCGGGTCGAGATCGCCGCCTGGGCCTGGGCGAACCACGTCGTCGGGGCCGACTGAGGCGCCCTGGCGCGATCTTGGTCACTGACAGTGCGCCCGTCGGTGCGTGAAGGTGGACCGACGGAGCGCGGAGCGGGTCGAACGGCGACCGCCCGGCGGCCGTTCGAACGGAGTGTCGCGGTGGTGAGGGTGCCGGTTCGACCGGTGGGGAAGGTGCTGCCCGGCTGGGCGGCCATCGGGCTGACCGTCGGCGCCGGAGTCGGTTCGGCGGCACAGAACCTGGCCAACGCCGAACTGGGGCAGCGGACCGGTCATCCGGTCATCGGCGGCCTGGTCAACAACACCGGCGGGCTGGTCGTGGTCCTGCTCGGGTTCGTCGCCCTGCCGTCGATGCGTACCGGGCTGCGGGCGCTGCGCCGGGCCCGGCTGCCCTGGTGGACGTACCTGGGCGGGCTCTGCGGGACGTTTTTCATCGCGGCCGGCACGTACGTCGTACCGGTGCTCGGGGTGGCGGTCTTCACCATCGCCCAGGTCGCCGGGAACAGCGCCGGTGGGCTCGCGGTGGACCGGACCCGGCTCGCCCCGGCGGGCCGGCTCGGGCTGACCGGGCCCCGACTCGCCGGCGCGCTGCTCGGCGTCGGCGCGGTGGCGTTGGCACAGTTCGGGCGGCCGATCGGTGATCTGGCGCCGGGACTGGTACTGGCCGGTGTGCTCGGTGGGGTGCTGCTCGCCTTACAGGGGGCGCTGAACGGCCGGCTCGCCGCCACCGGCAACCCGGCCGCCGCCACCGCGGCCAACTTCGCGGTCAGCGCCAGCGCGATGGCGGTTCTGGCCGCGGTGACCGGTGCGCTGGTCCGGCTCGGCAGTGTCGACTGGCCGGCGGGCTGGTACCTCTACGTCGGTGGTCCGCTCGGGGTGGGGATCATTCTGGTGGTGCTGCTCGGGATCCGGTCGGTGGGGCTGCTGCGTACCGGGTTGGCCCTGGTCGCCGGGCAGCTCGGCGGGGCACTCCTGCTCGACCTGCGGCCGGGCGGGCCGGGCGCGAGCGCGGCGGTGCTGGCCGGCGCGGTGCTGACCCTGCTCGCCGTGGTGGTTTCGGGCCGGGCCGTGCGGAGCGCGCCGACCGCCACCTGACGACCGCCGTTTCCGCCCCGGATGGCAGACTGGGCGCCGTGACCGACCCCGCCGTCCGCAGAGAACCCGCCGCCGTCCAGGTACGGCCGCACCGCATCCGGGTGGTCTGCTGGCTCCTGGCACCCGCGCTGGTCGTGATGTTCACCCTGCTCAGCATCGGCCTGCACGGGTCGACCGGCAGCGGTCAGGCGACCTTCCAGCGCGGCGACCAACTGGCCATGATCGGCCTGGGCCTGCTTGGCGCGGGCGTGGTGCTGCTCTTCACCCGGCCCCGGGTGTCGGCGGACGACCGGGGGATCCGGGTGCGCAACGTCTTCGGTGGTTACGAGCTGCCCTGGGACGCGGTCCGGGGGATCCGGTTCAACCGGGGCTCCGCCTGGGCCAGCGTGGAGCTGGACGACGACGAGCTGCTGCCGATCCTCGCCCTGCAGGTCGTCGACCGGGAACGGGCGGTCGACGGGGTACGCGCGCTGCGCGCCCTGCACGTCGCCCACCGGGAGTCGACGACCGTCTGATCAACCGGGCGGGCCGGTGGCCCGGCCGGGTCGACGGCGCGCCGCCGGGGGCGTGGCCCGACAGCGTGCCCGTTTTGGCATTGTGCGGGCTGACCTGCTAGTCTTTACCAGTCGACCACTGTCTTGGGCTACGTCAGTCGCCTTACGCGGCACACGCACCCGAAACAGTCACGAAGCGGAGCGCCTGCTCCCACCCGAGTCACCGTCCTGTGGTGGCCGGGTCCGGTCACCGGTTCGGCTATGCCGATCCGGGTTGTGACCCTCCGGGGTCACCATGTGACCGGTCGAGCGGGCCCTGGCATGCGCCGGGGCCTTCTGCTTTTGGTCGCACACCGTAGGGCCGGCCACCGCTGACGCGGGGCCGGTGAGGATCACCACGAGGAGGCCCCATCAGCGTCGAGCCACGCGTGAACGAGCAGATCCGGGCACGTGAGGTCCGACTGGTCGGCCCTGAGGGCGAGCAGGTGGGCATCGTCCCACTCGAGCGCGCTCTCCAGCTGGCCGCGGACGTCGACCTGGACCTGGTCGAGGTTGCGCCCATGGCGCGCCCGCCGGTGTGCAAGCTCATGGACTTCGGCAAGTACAAGTACGAGAGTGCACTCAAGGCGCGCGAAGCCAGGCGTAACCAGCAACAGACCGTCATCAAGGAAATGAAGCTCCGCCCGAAGATCGACCCGCACGACTACGAGACCAAGAAGGGTCACGTGGTGCGGTTCCTCAAGGCGGGCGACAAGGTCAAGGTGACGATCATGTTCCGGGGTCGTGAGCAGAGCCGACCGGAGCTGGGCTACCGGCTCCTGCGCCGACTCGAATCCGAGATCTCGGAACTGGGATACGTCGAGGCCGCTCCGAAGCAGGACGGCCGTAACATGATCATGGTCCTGGCTCCGCATCGGGCCACCAAGGCCGCCGCCACGGCGGCCAGGGCGGGCTCGCCGCGCGAGCGGGAGGCCGGTGCCGACGAGGCGCCGCCGGCCGAGGGTGCGGCGCAGACCGCGGCCGGATCCGCCGGGACCGCCGGCGAGTAACAGGGGAGAGACGCACCAAGATGCCGAAGATGAAGAGCCACACCGGGATGGGCAAGCGGGTCAAGGTGACCGGCAAGGGCAAGATCGTTGCCCAGCAGGCCGGGCTGCGCCACAACCTGGAGAAGAAGGCCTCCACCCGGACTCGCCGGCTCACCGGCACTGTCGAGGTGGCCAAGGCCGACTTCAAGCGGATCAAGAAGCTGCTGGCCCGCTGACGCGCGCCTGACCTGAAGGAGTAGTTGAGATGGCACGCGTCAAGCGGGCAGTGAACGCTCAGAAGAAGCGCCGTACGCTGCTGGAGACCGCCAGCGGCTACCGGGGCCAGCGCTCCCGGCTCTACCGCAAGGCCAAGGAGCAGGTGCTGCACTCGATGCAGTACGCCTACCGGGACCGGCGGGACCGCAAGGGCGACTTCCGGCAGCTGTGGATCACCCGGATCAACGCGGGTGCCCGCGCCAACGGGATGACCTACAACCGGCTCATCCAGGGCCTCAAGCTCGCCGAGGTGGAGGTCGACCGCAAGATCCTGGCCGACCTCGCGGTCAACGACCCGACGGCCTTCGCGGCCATCGTCGAGGTCGCCCGCGCCGCCGTGGCGGCCGAGGGCACCGGCGGTGCGTCGGCTCAGGCCGCCTGACCTCGCCACACCCGATCGAGGCGTCCCGCATGTCGGTCAACCCGCAGGTGGGACGCCTCGACCATGTCCACCCCCCGGAGCAGCAACTGTTCACCCCCCGTACCCCGAGGGTCGTCGCCGCCCGGCGGCTGCAGCGCCGTCGGGAACGCGAGCAGACCGGCCGGTTCCTGGCCGAGGGTCCACAGGCGGTCCGGGAGGCGCTGGCCGTCCCCGACGTCGTCGCCGAACTCTTCGGCACCCCGGCCGGCCTCGACCGGTACGCCGACCTGGCCGACACTGCCGCCTCCGCCGGGATCCCGGTCTCCGCGCTGACCGACGAGGCGCTGGACGCGCTGACCGAGACCGTCGCCCCGCAGGGCATCGTCGCCGTCTGCCGGCAGCTCGACGTACCGCTGGCCGAGGCGGTGCGGCGGGGCCCGCGACTGGTCGCCGTCCTCGCCGAGATCCGTGACCCGGGCAACGCCGGCACGGTGCTGCGCACCGCCGACGCGGCCGGCGCGCAGGCGGTGGTCTTCGCCGGGGAGGCCGTCGACCCGTACAACGGCAAGTGCGTCCGGGCCTCCGCCGGCAGCCTCTTCCACCTCGACGTGGTCCGGGCCGCCGACCCCGCCGAGGTGGTCGGCACGCTGCGCGCCGCCGGGCTGGCCGTGCTGGCCGCCTCCGGCTACGGCGAGACCGACCTCGACGACCTCGCCGACGCCGACACCCTGGCCCGGCCCACCGCCTGGCTCTTCGGCTCCGAGGCGCACGGCCTGCCGGCCGAGCTGGCGGAGGCGGCCAACCACCGGGTACGGGTGCCGCTGCACGGCCGCGCCGAGAGCCTCAACCTGGCTGCCGCGGCGGCGGTTTGCCTGTACGCTTCGGCCAGAGCACTGCGTCCCGGGCGTCGACGGACCGATTCGGCCGCCCCGGGGACGCGGACATGACCGGGGAGATGTCGACCTGATGACCGGGTGCGGAGAGTCGGGCGTGCGAGACGCGCGACGCCACTCGTTTAGCCAGCCCGCCGGTGTCGGCGGGCGGCAGGGCTGACACGCCTCCCTGCGTACCTCCCCACCAGCGGGCTGCGGCCGAGCCGCCCGTCCGTAGACTCTGGTGGCCGCCCGTGAGGGTCGCCCACCGACCTGTCCGCACACGTCGCCGGTGCCCCCGGCGCCCGCCGCGCGGGCCGGGGACCGTCGCAGCATCGGGTCACCGCCCACCAGGGCCGTGAACCGCCGTCGCGAGCGGGTCCGGCCGGCGTCCGCCGAGGCGGTGCCGCAGGGGCGACCAGCACGGCGCAGCGGGACATTCGACGCGCCAGGCAGCGGGGGACCGCCCGCGACGCAGAGGGAGTAGCTGCACGTCATGACCTATCGCAACGACCCGTACGACCCGAAACAGGTCGCCCTGCTCGCCCCCGAGGCGCTGGCGGCGGCGGTCGCCGACGCGACGGCCGCGTTCGACGCCGCCACCGACCCCGAGACCCTCGCCGAGCTGCGCCGACAGCACCTGGGCGACCGGGCCCCGGTCTCGCTGGCCCGTCGGGAGATCGGCGCCCTGCCACCGGCCGCCAAATCCGACGCCGGCAAGCGGGTCAACGAGGCCCGCCGGGAGATCGAGGCGGCGTACGCCGAGCGTCTCGTGGTGGTGCAGGCCGCCCAGGCCGAACGGATCCTGGCCGAGGAGCGGGTGGACGTCACCCTGCCGTACGACCGACGCCCGCGCGGTGCCCGGCACCCGGTGAGCACCCTCGCGGAACGGATCGGCGACCTCTTCGTCGGGATGGGCTACGAGATCGCCGAGGGTCCCGAGGTCGAGTTGGAGTGGACCAACTTCGACGCGCTGAACATCGGC
Source organism: Plantactinospora sonchi (assembly GCF_036422035.1). Lineage (NCBI taxonomy): Bacteria > Bacillati > Actinomycetota > Actinomycetes > Micromonosporales > Micromonosporaceae > Plantactinospora > Plantactinospora sonchi. The sequence continues at coordinate 25,470 of NZ_JAZGQK010000023.1, read as the reverse complement.
CCGGACCACCCGGCCCGGGGCACGATGGACACCTTCTACCTGGACGTGCCCGGCATCGTGCTACGGACCCACACCTCGCCGGTGCAGGCCCGTACCATGCTGGCCCGCAAGCCGCCGATCTACGTGGTCTGTCCCGGCCGGGTCTACCGGACCGACGAACTCGACGCCACCCACAGCCCGGTCTTCCACCAGGTGGAGGGCCTCGTGGTGGACGAGGGCATCACCATGGCCCACCTGCGGGGCACCCTGGACCACTTCGCCCGGGCGCTGTTCGGTGCCGAGGCACGGACCCGCTGGCGCCCGCACTACTTCCCGTTCACCGAGCCGTCCGCCGAGTTCGACGTCTGGTTCCCCCAGCACCGGGACGGCCCCCGCTGGGTCGAGTGGGGCGGCTGCGGCATGGTCAACCCCCGGGTGCTGACCGCCTGCGGCATCGACCCGGACGTCTACTCCGGATTCGCCTTCGGCATGGGCATCGACCGGAGCCTGATGTTCCGGCACGGCATCGGCGACATGCGGGACATGGCCGAGGGGGACGTGCGGTTCACCCGTGCCTTCGGGGTCGAGGTGTGACGGCGGTGCGCGACGACGTGACGGATGCGGCGACATCAAACGGAGCGGTGGTCTGAGTCATGCGAATTCCTGTTTCCTGGCTGCGTGAGCATGTCGAGCTTCCCCCCGAGCTGAGCACGGAGGAGCTGGACCGGGCGCTGGTCAACCTCGGTATCGAGGTCGAGTCGATCGTGGACCTGCGGAGCACGGTCACCGGGTCGCTGGTGGTCGGCGAGGTGCTCGAGATCGAGGAGCTGACCGGCTTCAAGAAGCCGATCCGGTTCTGCCGGGTCGACGTCGGGGCCGCCAACGGCACCGGCGAGCCGCAGGAGATCGTCTGCGGGGCGACGAACTTCGCCCCCGGCGACCGGGTGGTGGTGATCCTCCCCGGCGGTGTGCTTCCCGGCGACTTCGCCATCTCGGCCCGCAAGACGTACGGGCGGAACTCCAACGGGATGATCTGCTCGGTGCGGGAACTCGGCCTCGGTGACGACCACGAGGGCATCCTGGTGCTGCCCGAGGACGTCCAGGCCAAGCCGGGCGACGACGCCCGTCCGGTGGTCGGGCTCGACGACGTGGTGGTCGAGGTGGAGATCACCCCGGACCGTGGGTACGCGATGTCGGTGCGTGGGCTGGCCCGGGAACTGGCGCACGCCTTCGACGTACCGTTCCGGGACCCGGCGCGGGTCGCCGCGCCCGGGGCGACGCCGGCGCCGGCGTACCCGGTGCGGGTCGTCGACACGGTCGGCTGCGACCGGTACGCGGCCCGGGTGGTCCGGGGTGTCGACCCGAGTGTCGAGTCGCCACAGTGGATGCGGAAGCGGCTCACCGTGGCCGGCATCCGGAGCATCTCGCTGGCCGTCGACATCACCAACTACGTGATGCTCGAACTCGGCCAGCCGATGCACGCCTTCGACCTGGACGCGCTCCGCGGCGAACTGGTCGTCCGGCGGGCGGTGCCGGGGGAGCGGCTCACCACCCTGGACGGGGTCGACCGGGCGCTGGACCCGGAGGACCTGGTGATCTGCGACGCCGGGCTGACCGGTGGGGCGGGTCAGGACGCCGACGGGGTGCCGGTCTCGCTCGCCGCGGTGATGGGCGGCGAGACCAGCGAGGTCGTCGCCAGTACCACCAATGTGCTCTTCGAGGCGGCGCACTGGGACCCGGTGGTGGTGGGCCGTACCGCCCGCCGGCACCGGCTGTTCAGCGAGGCGGCGAAGCGCTGGGAGCGGGGCGTCGACCCGGCCCTGCCGCTGGTCGCGCTGGAGCGGGCGGTGACGCTGCTGACCACGTACGCCGGTGGGGCCGGTGGTGCCGAGGTGCTGGACATCGACCACACCACCGCACCGGCCCGGATCGTCCTCGACGCGGACCTGCCGGCCCGGCGGGTCGGCGTGCCGTACGAGCCGGAGCGGGTGACGACGCTGCTGGAACGGGTCGGCTGCACGGTCGCCCGGGGCGACGGGCGGGGCGCCGGGAACGTCGGTGGCCGGCACGCGAGCGGGCCGCCGACCCTGGTCGTCACCCCACCGACCTGGCGGCCCGACCTGACCGACCCGGCCGATCTGGTCGAGGAGGTGGCCCGGCTGGACGGCTACGAGCGGGTGCCGTCGCTGCTGCCGCTCGCCCCGCCCGGGCGGGGACTCACCCCGACCCAGCGGCGCCGTCGTACGGTGAGCCGGGCGTTGGCCGAGAACGGTTACGTCGAGGTGCTCACCCACCCGTTCGTCGCGCCGGAACTCTTCGACCGGCTCAACCTGCCGGCCGACGACCCACGACGTCGGGCGATGCGGCTGGCCAATCCGCTCTCCGACACCGATCCGCTGATGCGGACCACGCTGCTCGGCACGCTGCTCGGCGCGCTTCGTCGCAACGTCGGCCGGGGTCAGCGGGACCTCGCGCTCTACGAGATCGGCCTGGTCTTCCAGCCCCGGCCGGAGACCGGCCCGCCGCCCGCGATGGGCGTCACACACCGGCCCAGCGACGAGGAGTTCCAGGCCGCCGACGCGGTCCTGCCGGTGCAGCCGTGGCATGTCGCCGCCGTCCTCAGCGGCGAGGTCGAGCCGACCGGCTGGTGGGGCCCCGGCCGGCCGGCAGGTTGGGCGGACGCGGTCGAGGCGGGCCGGATCGTGCTGGCCGCCGCCGGCATCCCGGAGCAGCGGGTCGTGGTCCGGCAGGCGGAGTACGCCCCCTGGCACCCGGGCCGGTGCGCCGAGTTCGTCGTGGACGGGGTGACCGTCGGGTACGCCGGCGAACTGCACCCGGCGGCACTGGCGGCGTTGGAGCTGCCGCCCCGGACCAGCGCCCTGGAACTCGAACTGGACGCGCTGCCCCCCGCACCGGTGGTGCCGGCGCCCCGGGTCTCCGGGTACCCGCCCGCGTTGATCGACGTCGCGCTGGTGGTGGACTCCGGGGTACCGGCCGACGAGGTGCGCCGGGCGCTCGCCGAGGGCGCCGGGGAGTTGCTGGAGTCGGTCCGGCTCTTCGACGTCTACACCTCGGAGCAGCTCGGTGCGGACCGCAAGTCGCTGGCGTACAAGCTGGTCTTCCGGGCACCGGAGCGGACGTTGACCGGCGAGGAGGCGGTAGCCGCCCGGGACGCGGCGGTGGCTGAGGCCGCCCGCCGGTTCGGCGCGGTGCTCCGCGGCGCCTGACCTGCGCCGGGCCGGGACCGAGGCGGTTCCGGCCCGGCACCGTCTTCTGCGGTGCGCCGTGCGCGGCTAGGCTCGGACCGCCGGCCCGGTCTGGTCCGGCCACGGTACGGCGGGCCGGCCGGATCAGGAGACTCGGGTGGAGAGCCGGACGATCGCGGTCATCGAGCTCGGCGACGATCGTGGCCTGCCGGACGACGATTCGCCACCTTCGCCCGGGTCGCGGCGTACCGCGGCCCGCTGGCGCGCCGGACTTCTGCTCGTCCTACTGCTGCTGCTCTGCGTGACCGCCGCGAGCCCGCCGCGCGGCGCCCTGCTGCCCGGCGGCACGGTCGACGTACCGGCCGGCAGCACGTTTTTCGTCGCCGGGGACCTGCTGCTCGTGTCGGTGGGTGGCAACGGCCCCGATGGTGGGAGTCCGAATCTCACCGCGTACGAGCTGCCGACCGGTGCCCGGCGGTGGACGGTGCCGGCGGATCCGGCGGGCCGGCACTTCGCGGACCTGGTCGGTGACGTCCTGCTCATCGCCGAGGTCGGCGCGGTGGGTCGGGGCCCGGTGACCACCGCGCGGTCGGTTCGGACGGGGGAACTGCGGTGGCGTCGGCCCGGACGGGTGCTGCGGATGCCGGACAGCACCATCGGGTTGGGAGTGTGGGAGGTACGCAGTCTGTCCGGAGCGGGGCGCCGGGTGGAGGGTGCGGTGGAGGCGGTCGATCTGGTCACCGGGAGGGTGCGGTGGCGGCTGCCGCTCTCGTCGACCGCCGTGGTGCAGCCGGTCTCCGGTGATCCGCCCCGGGTGCTGGTGGTGCACGACAACGTGACGGCCGAGCTGTACGACCTGGATACCGGGCGGCTGGTCGGCGTCGGTCGGCTGCCCCCGGCGGACTACGCGCAGAACAATCCGCGGGTGATCGGCGAACGGCTGGTGCTGCGACACCCCCACCGGGGCGGCTTCGCCGTCACCGGCTACGACCTGCCGGGGTTCACCACCCGCTGGAGTCGACCCGGCGGTCGGGCCACCGAGGCGATCCGGGACTGCGGCGGGCTGGCCTGCCTGGACGGCGAGTCACAGGTCATCGCCCTCGACCCGGAGACCGGCGCGGAGCGCTGGACCCGGGCCCGCCCGATCGGCTGGCATTCGATCGTCTGGTCCCCGGACGTCATGATCCGGCCGGATGCGTACGAGGGTCGTACCCTGCTCGCGGTGGCGGACGGGGAGGCGCTGCGGATCATCGGCACCCTGCCGACCGACGTGGTGGACTGCCGGGCCGGTGCCACCGCCCTGGCCTGTCGGACCGCCCCGAATCAGCTTGGCCTGTGGCGGTTGCGGACATGATCGTGTGATCATTCGGAGGACCGTATAGTCTTGCAGCCTGGGTGCCTCGCTGATACAGTCCTCTGCATAGAGATGCGGAGGTGGGCATGGGGATTCGAGTCGCGGTGGTCGGCGCGAGCGGCTACGCCGGTGGGGAACTGCTCCGGCTGATCGCGGGGCATCCCGAGTTCGACCTGGTCGCCGCCACCGCACACCGTCAGGCCGGTCAGCCGGTCGCGGCCGTACATCCGCAACTCGTCGGTCTCGACCTCGTGCTCGCCCCGACCGAACCGGCCGCCCTGGCCGACGCGGACCTGGTCTTCCTGGCCCTCCCGCACGGCGAGTCGGCGGCGTTGGCCGCCAGCCTGCCGGAGAATGTCCGGCTCGTCGACCTGGGCGCCGACCACCGGCTCACCGACGCCGCCGCGTGGACCCGCTACTACGGCGGCACCCATGCCGGCCCCTGGACCTACGGCCTGCCCGAACTGCCGGGCCAGCGGGCGGCCATCGCCGACTCCACCCGGGTCGCCGCCACCGGCTGTTACGCGGTGGCCACCATCCTCGCCCTGGCACCGCTGCTGGCAGCCGGAGTCGCCGCACCTGACGACGTGGTGGTGGTCGCCGCCTCCGGCACCTCCGGCGCCGGCCGGGCGGCCAAGCCGCACCTGCTGGGCAGCGAGGTGATGGGTGACCTGTCGCCCTACAAGGTCGGCGCCCACCAGCACGTACCCGAGATCAAGCAGGCCAGCGGGGCGCGGAGCCTGTCGTTCACCCCGGTGCTGGCGCCGATGCCACGCGGCATCCTGTCCACTGTCACCACGGTGCCGACCGGTCCCGGTGTCGACCCACGGGCGGTACTCGCCGAGGCGTACGCGGAGGCGGCGTTCGTGCACGTCCTGCCCGAGGGCGCCTGGCCACACACCGCCGCCACGCTGGGCAGCAACTCCTGCCACCTGCAGGCGACCGTCGACGTCGACTCCGGCCGACTGATCGTGGTCAGCGCCATCGACAACCTGGGCAAGGGCGCCGCCGGCCAGGCGGTGCAGTGCGCGAACCTGATGCTCGGCCTGCCCGAGGCCACCGGCCTGCCGGTGTACGGGGTCGCGCCGTGAGCGGCGGGAAGGGAAAGCTGTGAGCGTCACCGCACCGAGAGGGTTCCGGGCATCCGGTGTTCCCGCCGGGCTCAAGGCCAGCGGTGCACCGGACGTCGCCCTGGTGGTCAACGACGGCCCCGCGGCGGCGGTGGCCGGGGTCTTCACCGCCAACCGCGTCAAGGCGGCCCCGGTGCTCTGGAGCCAGCAGGTGGTCCGAGGTGGACAGGTCCGGGCGGTGGTGCTCAATTCCGGCGGTGCCAACGCCTGCACCGGCGCGCCCGGCTTCCAGGACACCCACGCCACGGCCGAGCACCTCGCGGCGGCGCTCACCGCCGTCGGGCCGGAACTCGGTGCCGGTGAGGTGGCGGTCTGCTCGACCGGCCTGATCGGCGAGCGGCTGCCGATGGACCGGCTGCTGCCCGGGGTCGACGCGGCGGTCGCCGCACTGGCCCTCGACGGCGGTGCGGCGGCGGCCCGGGCGATCATGACCACCGACACCCGCCCGAAGACGACCGAGGTCAACGCCGAGGGATGGACCGTCGGTGGCATCGCCAAGGGAGCCGGCATGCTGGCCCCCGCGCTCGCCACCATGCTCTGCGTCCTCACCACCGACGCGGTAGCCGAGCCGGACGCGCTGGACGAGGCGCTCCGCGCCGCCTGCCGGGTCAGCTTCGACCGGCTCGACTCGGACGGCTGCCTCTCCACCAACGACACCGTGCTGCTGCTGGCCAGTGGCGCCTCCGGGATCGCGCCGGGTCGGGCCGAGCTGACCGCCGCGGTCACCACGGCCTGCCGGGACCTGGCCCGACAACTGCTCTCCGACGCCGAGGGGGCGACCAAGGAGATCGCGATCGAGGTCGTCGGTGCCGCCGACGAGGACGACGCGGTCGAGGTGGGCCGGGCGGTGGCCCGGAACAATCTGGTGAAGACGGCGCTGTTCGGCAACGACCCCAACTGGGGCCGCATCCTCGCCGCCGTCGGCACCACGCGGGCCGCCTTCGATCCGGACGCGCTCGACGTCGCGATCAACGGCGTCTGGGTCTGCCGGGCCGGCGGCGCCGCCGAGGACCGGGCCAAGGTCGACCTCACCGGCCGGGACGTGGACATCCGGATCGACCTGCACGCCGGCCCCGCCACGGCCACCATCTGGACCAACGACCTCTCGCACGCCTACGTCCACGAGAACTCGGCCTACTCATCATGAACGCGAGGAACGCGGCGGGGCGGAGTCCCGCGGTCGCGAACGGAAGGCAGAAGCGGTCGTGACAGACATGCTGACCCGTGACCTGACCGAGGCACAGCGGAAGGCCGCCGTGCTGATCGAGGCGCTGCCCTGGCTGGCCCGGTTCTACGGCGCCACCGTCGTGGTCAAGTACGGCGGCAACGCGATGATCGAGCCCGAACTGCAGCGGGCCTTCGCCGCCGACATGGTCTTCCTGCGGTACGCCGGTCTCAAGCCGGTCGTGGTGCACGGTGGCGGTCCGCAGATCTCGGCGATGCTGAACCGGCTCGGGATCACCAGCGAGTTCAAGGGCGGGCTGCGGGTCACCACGCCGGAGGCGATGGACGTGGTCCGGATGGTCCTGGTCGGCCAGGTCGGCCGGGAACTGGTCGGCCTGATCAACGAGTACGGGCCGTACGCGGTCGGGCTCTCCGGCGAGGACGCCCGGCTCTTCACCGCGGTCCGCCGCCCGGCGTACGTCGACGGCGAACCGGTCGACATCGGGCAGGTCGGCGACGTGGACCAGGTGAACGTCTCGGCGGTCGCGGACCTGATCTCGGCCGGCCGGATTCCGGTGATCTCCACCGTGGCGCCGGACGCCGAAGGCGTACTGCACAATCTCAACGCCGACACCGCCGCCGCCGCGCTGGCGATCGCGCTGCGGGCCCGCAAGCTGGTGGTGCTGACCGACGTACCCGGTCTCTACGCCGACTGGCCGGACACCTCCAGTCTGATCTCGGAGATCACCGCCGATCAGCTCGCCGAGCTGCTGCCGACGCTGGAGTCGGGCATGGTGCCGAAGATGGAGGCCTGCCTGCGTGCCGTACGCGGTGGGGTCCCGGCGGCGCACGTGGTGGACGGCCGGGTGGCGCACTCGACCCTGCTGGAAGTTTTCACATCGGAAGGATTCGGCACGATGGTGGTTCCCGACCCGGCGGCGGTCACGTCATGACGACTCTGCTCGACCGCTGGTCGCACGCGATGATGAACAACTACGGCACCCCGCCGTTGGCGCTGGTCCGTGGCAGCGGCGCGGTTGTCGTCGACGAGGCCGGCCGGGAGTACGTCGACCTGATCGGCGGTATCGCGGTCAACGTGCTCGGACACGCCCACCCGGCGGTGGTCGAGGCGGTCACCCGGCAGATCTCCACCCTCGGGCACGTCTCGAACCTGTTCGTCGCCGAGCCGCCGGTGGCCCTTGCCGAGCTGCTGCTCGCCCTGGCCGGCCGGGCCGGCCGGGCCTTCTTCGCCAACTCCGGCGCCGAGGCCAACGAGGCGGCGTTCAAGCTGTCCCGGCTGACCGGGCGGACGAAGGTCGTGGCGACCGAGGGCGGATTCCACGGCCGGACCATGGGCGCGCTGGCGCTCACCGGCCAGCCGGCCAAGGCCGACCCGTTCCGCCCACTGCCCGGCGACGTCACCCACGTCCCGTACGGCGACGTCGACGCGCTGGCCGCGGCCGTCACCGACGAGACCGCCATGGTGATCCTGGAGCCGATCCAGGGCGAGAACGGCGTGATCGTGCCGCCACCCGGTTACCTGGTCGCGGCCCGGCGGATCACCGCCGAGCACGGGGCGCTGCTCGTGCTGGACGAGATCCAGACCGCGATCGGCCGGACCGGGTACTGGTTCGCACACCAGGCCGACGGCGTCGAGCCGGACGTGGTCACCCTGGCCAAGGGACTCGGCGGCGGGCTGCCGATCGGTGCCATGCTGGCCTTCGGCCGGGCCGCCGAGCTGCTGCGGCCGGGCATGCACGGCACCACCTTCGGTGGCAACCCGGTGAGCTGCGCGGCCGGCCTGGCGGTGATCGCCACGATCGCCCAGGAGGGTCTGCTCGACCACGTCAAGCGGGTCGGTGAGCGGCTGCGGCGTGGCATCGAGGCGCTGGGGCACCCACTGGTCGCGGAGGTCCGGGGCGCCGGGCTGCTGCTCGGTATCGGGCTGCGTACCCCGGTGGCCGCCGAGGTGGCCGGGGCGCTGCGTGACGCCGGATTCCTGACCAACCCGGTGCAGCCGGCCGCGATCCGGCTCGCCCCGCCGCTGATCCTGACCCTCGACCAGGTCGACGCGTTCCTCGCCGCCCTGCCGGCGGCGCTGGACAGCGCCGCCCCGGACCCGTCGGACGGCTCCGCGGCGACGGGCGTGGACGTCGTCGGGTCGGCTCCGACCCAGGCCACCGGCTCGGCCCCGGTGCCGGCCGCCGGGTCGGTCGGAGGTGAGCACTGATGGTCCGGCACTTCCTCCGGGACGACGACCTGACACCCGCCGAGCAGTCGGCCGTACTCGACCTGGCCGCCCGGATGAAGGCCGACCGGTTCGCCCTGCGCCCGTTGGCCGGTCCCCGGTCGGTCGCGGTCCTGTTCGACAAGCCGAGCCTGCGGACCCGGTTCTCGTTCGACGTCGGCATCGCCGAGCTGGGCGGCCATCCGGTCGTGGTCGACACCCAGGTGACGCACTTCGGCCGGGGCGAGTCGCTGGTTGACGCCGCCCGGGTGCTCTCCCGGTACTCCTCGGCGATCGTGGTGCGGACCTTCGGCGACGACCGGATAGCCGAGATCGCCGCCGGAGCGCACGTACCGGTGGTGAACGCGCTGACCGACGGCTTCCATCCCTGCCAGCTCCTGGCCGACCTGCTCACCATCCGCGAACACTGCGGCGGCACGGTCGGCCGGACCCTGGCGTACGTCGGCGACGCGGCCAACAACATGGCGCACTCCTACCTGCTCGCCGGCGCGACCGCCGGCATGCACGTCCGGGTCGCCGGACCGTCCGGCTTCGACCCGGCGGCGGCGGTGGTGGGCCGGGCCGCCGAGATCGCGGCCTGGACCGGTGGCTCGGTGCAGGTGCTGCGCGACCCGCTGGAGGCGGCGGACGGCGCGGACGTGATCGCCACCGACACCTGGACCTCGATGGGGCAGGAGGGCGACGGCCGGGACCGGGTCAGCGCCTTCCAGGCGTACCAGGTGAACAAGACGCTGCTGGCCGCGGCCCGGCCGGACGCGATCGTGCTGCACTGTCTGCCGGCGCACCGCGGCGAGGAGATCACCGACGAGGTTCTCGACGGCCCGCACAGCGCGGTCTTCGACGAGGCGGAGAACCGGCTGCACGCCCAGAAGGCGCTGCTCGCCTGGCTGCTGGAGCAGAGCGAATCATGAGCAACCCGTTGACCCGTACCGCCCGGCACGCCCGGATCGTCGACCTGATCCGGAACAGGCCGGTCCGGTCCCAGACCGAACTGGCCGAGTTGCTCGCCGCCGACGGTGTACAGGTCACCCAGGCCACCCTCTCCCGCGATCTGGAGGAGTTGAGCGCGGTCAAGGTACGCGGTGGTGACGGGCCGGCGGTGTATCTCATCCCCGAGGACGGCCAGCGGCCGCTGCGGGACGCCGAACAGGCGCCCGCCCGACTGGTCCGGCTGCTCCGGGAACTCCTCACCGGGGTCGACTCCAGTGGCAACATCGCGGTGCTGCGTACTCCGCCCGGTGCCGCCCACTACCTCGCCAGCGCGGTCGACCGGGCCGGGCTGCCGGAGGTGGTCGGCACCATCGCCGGCGACGACACCATCCTCGTCGTGGCCCGGGATGCCGACGGCGGCGCCGCGTTGGGTGCGCAGCTGTCCGCCTGGGCCGGCCGGGAAGAACATGCCGAAGGGAACACCACACCATGACCGAGCGTGTCGTACTGGCGTACTCCGGCGGCCTGGACACCTCGGTCGCCATTCCGTACCTGGCCGAGCGGACCGGTGCCGAGGTGATCGCGGTGGCGGTCGACGTCGGGCAGGGCGGCGAGGACCTGGCCGCCATCCGCCAGCGGGCGTTGGACTGCGGCGCCGTCGAGAGTGAGGTGGTCGACGCCCGCGAGGAGTTCGCCGCCGACTACTGCCTGCCGGCGATGCGGGCCAACGCCCTCTACATGGACCGCTACCCGCTCGTCTCGGCACTGTCCCGACCGCTGATCGTCAAGCATCTGGTCACGGCGGCGAAGAAGCACGGCGGCACGATCGTGTCGCACGGCTGTACCGGCAAGGGCAACGACCAGGTTCGCTTCGAGGCCGGTCTGGGTGCCCTCGCCCCCGGGCTGAAGGTGATCGCGCCGGCCCGGGACTACGCCTGGACCCGGGACAAGGCGATCGCCTACGCCGAGGAGAAGGGGCTGCCGATCGACGTCACGCACAAGTCGCCCTACTCCATTGACCAGAACCTGTGGGGCCGGGCGGTGGAGACCGGGTTCCTGGAGGACATCTGGAACGCCCCGACCGAGGACGTCTACGCGTACACCGCCGACCCGGCGGAGCAGCGTGACCCCGACGAGGTTGTGATCACGTTCGACGCCGGGGTGCCGGTGGCGATCGACGGTGAGACCGTCACGCCGTACCAGGCGATCGTCGAACTGAACCGGCGGGCCGGGGCCCAGGGCGTCGGTCGGCTCGACATGGTCGAGGACCGGCTGGTCGGCATCAAGAGCCGCGAGGTGTACGAGGCACCGGGCGCGATCGCCCTGATCACCGCCCACCAGGAGCTGGAGAACGTCACCGTGGAGCGGGACGTGGCCCGGTTCAAGAAGGGCGTCGACCAACGCTGGGCCGAACTGGTCTACGACGGGCTCTGGTTCTCCCCGCTCAGGCACGCGCTGGACGCGTTCGTCGACGACACCCAGCGGCACGTCACCGGTGAGGTCCGGCTCGTCCTGCACGCCGGTCGTGCCGTGGTCACCGGTCGCCGGTCCGAGGCCAGCCTGTACGACTTCGGCCTGGCCACCTACGACACCGGCGACACCTTCGACCAGTCCCTGGCCAAGGGTTTCGTGCAGCTGTGGGGCCTGCCGAGCAGGTTGGCGGCGGCCCGGGACGCCCGGTTGGACGGCTGAGCCCGTGCCCAGTGCGAGCGCGGCGAGTGGGCCCCGCAGTCGTGAGCGAAAGGTCAAGTCAGCGATGATGAGCGGCGTGGACGACAAGAGCCTGACCGAGAACAGCGCCGGCACCAACCGTACGAGCCTGTGGGGTGGTCGGTTCGCCGGCGGTCCCGCCGAGGCGCTGGCGAGACTGTCGGTCAGTGTCCAGTTCGACTGGCGGCTCGCCCCGTACGACCTGGCCGGCTCGCGGGCGCACGCCCGGGTGCTGGCCTCCGCCGGCCTGCTCGACCCGGACGAGCTGGGCCGGATGCTGGCCGCCCTGGACGACCTGGAGGCGGCGGTCCGCACCGGTACGTTCCGCCCCACCGTCGAGGACGAGGACGTGCACACCGCGTTGGAGCGGGGGCTGCTGGAGCGGCTCGGCACACTCGGCGGCAAGTTGCGGGCCGGCCGGTCCCGTAACGACCAGGTCGCCACCGACCTTCGGCTCTACCTGCGGGACCACGCCCGTGGGTTGGCCGCCCGGATCGTCGGCCTGGCTGACGCCCTGGTCGAGCAGGCGGCCCGCAACCTGGAGACCCCGGCCCCGGGCATGACCCACGTGCAGCACGCCCAGCCGGTCACCTTCGGGCACTGGCTGCTGGCGCACGTCCAGCCGTTGCTGCGGGACCTGGAACGGCTGCGGGACTGGGACCACCGGGCGGCGGTGAGCCCGCTGGGCGCCGGTGCGCTGGCCGGCTCCGGGCTGCCGCTGGATCCGGTCGCGGTCTCCAAGGAGCTGGGCTTCCGGACCTCGTTCGCCAACTCGATGGACGCGGTCGCGGACCGGGACTTCGTCGCCGAGTTCCTTTTTGTCACCGCGCTGCTCGGGGTGCACCTGTCCCGGCTCGGCGAGGAGGTGGTGATGTGGACCTCGCAGGAGTTCGGCTGGGTGGAGCTGGACGACTCGTTCGCCACCGGTTCGTCGATCATGCCGCAGAAGAAGAACGCGGACATCGCCGAGCTGGCCCGGGGCAAGTCCGGTCGGTTGATCGGTGGGCTGGTCACCGTGCTCACCATGCTCAAGGGTCTGCCGCTGACGTACGACCGGGACATGCAGGAGGACAAGGAACCGGCGTTCGACGCTCTCGACACCCTCGACCTGGTGCTGCCCGCGCTGGCCGGCATGATCTCGACCATGACGGTCCGGGTGGACCGGCTCGCCGCCGCCGCCCCGGTCGGCTTCTCGCTCGCCACCGAGGTCGCCGACTGGCTGGTCCGCAAGGGAGTGCCGTTCCGGGAGGCGCACGAGGTGACCGGGCAGCTGGTGGCGCTCTGCGTGGCCCGGGACTGCGAGCTCGACGAGGTTTCCGACGACGATCTGCGTGCGGTGAGTGACCACCTCGACCCGGGGGTGCGGGACGTGCTGTCGGTCCGTTCGGCGCTGGCCGCCCGGATCACGCCCGGGTCGACCGGGCCGGGGCCGGTCGCCGACCAGCTCGCCTCCGCCGCCGACCAGTTGGACAGCTGGCGGGAGTGGTCGACCGAGCAGGTCATTCCTCGGTGAGCGGTCGGCGGTCCGAAGCCGTGGCAGGTGGTTCCGGTGGATCAGGTCACCGACGGTCGACTGGGTTTTTCCGGCCGGTCCGGCCCCCACACACCCTCCGGATCCGCAGCTCTGGCTTGCTGTAAACCAGTGGTTCACAGTGCTAGGCTTCCGGTGTAAACCACTGGTTGTCAGGAGCGTGGACCATGGATGCGCCGGAAAACCCGTTCGACCGCCTCGCCGCGTCCGAGTACGCGGACCTCGTCGCCCGCGCGGAGCGGGCGGTGCGGGAGATCACCGGGACGTTGGCCGGGCATCCGGCCTTTGACGTAGCGCGGGGTGAGCCGAAGGCCGGCGACGTCGACGACGAGACGACCAGCCGGACCGGGGCGCTGCGTCGGGTCCGCGCCGGGCGGGCGACCCAGGCGTTGCTCGCCGAGGCGGCCGCCCGGTGCGCGGCCGAGGACGCGGCGGACGCGGTCTGGCTGGGCGCCAGCCTGGCCGACCTGGGCGAGGTCGTCGGCAGCACCCGGCAGGCGGCCCGGAAGCGTTGGCCTGACCTGGGCCGCGTCCATCGGGCCCGCCGGTGGGTCGCCGGCCATGCCGACGACCTGGTGACCGTGCTGGGCATGGTGCGGGACGAGGCGGCGGGCTACACCGCGCCGGAGGGTGCCGACGAGGCCCTCGACCGGGCTGTCCGGGCCCTGGACGACGCGCTGCGGGCGGTGCTGCGTGATCGTGACTCCGGCTCGGTGTGTGATCCACGGACCGGCCGGCCGGTGCGGTGGCGCCGGTTGGCGGAGGTGGTGGACGGCGAGCTGCGTACCCTGGTCGACCTCGCGGTGCCGACGACGCCGCGGTCCGACACCGCGCTGGCGGCCGGGCGAGGGGTGCTGGCACACCACGACGCGGTGCTCGCCGAGCCCGCGTCCGCGACCGCCTGACCGGTCGGGTGCGATGGCCTCCGGAGGTCACTCCGTCCGACGACGCCGGAGGCCACGCCCGTTCGGGTGCGCCGCCCGCTTGTCTGCGTGACCGTCGCAGGTCTGCGGCGCGGGTATGGCGGAAACCTTGACCAGCGCGTCCAGATGCCCCATCGGAGTGCCGTCCCGGGCGAGCCGCTGGCCGCTGATCCACACCCACTGGTTGTCGTAGTACCGGGACAGGTCGAGGCGGACGAACTCGACCAGCAGCAGCAGCGCCTGGTCGCCGTACCGCCAGTCGTCCTTGCCGAGGGCGAGCACCGTACCGGGGGCGATCTCCGGCGGCTCCTGTCGGGTCACCGGAACCGCCGGGCCGCGGTGTTGCGTCGTACGCCCACGCTGGCGCAGGCCGTGCAGCTGAGGTTGCTGCCGCACGCCGGACACCAGCGGCGGGACGTCCGGTAGGCGCAGAGGCCGGCGATGAAGCCCAGGACGATCCCCGCGATCGCTGCCGCGGTGACATACATGGCAGGCCCTCCGTTCGGCGACTGAAAGTAACCTTTGCGTCGCCCGTGGCGGGCCGCAAGGCCGGACGGCGAGATCGCGAGCGAGTGAGCGATTGAGAACGGTGAATCACCGATGGGAATGCGTCGATGCGTGTAGGTGGGTCGCCTCGCCGCTCGGTCGGCCGCTCAGGGTGCGGCTCGGGCCGCCGGGCGGGACCGCGACTCGGCTCGGGGCGGCCGTTCCGGCGGCTCAGGCTGGCGTCAGGAAGTGTCCGTCGGCCCGGATCAGTTCGCCGGTGACGTGTCCGTTCGCCGACGAGCAGAGGAAGACGACGAGGTTGGCGACCTCGACCGCCTCGGTGGTCCGGCCGGTGGCGGCGGCCGCGGCGGCCTGCCGCAGCAGATCGTCCGGGAGTCGGCGGTCGCCGACCACGAAGCCCGCCATCACCAGGTTGGTCAGGATGCCGGCGGACGCCAGTTCCCGGGACATGGTCCGGGTGAGTCCGTGAAGTCCCGACTTCGGGGTGACGTACGCGGCGGCACCGGACCTCCCGTCCTCGACGAGACCGGTCGAGACGTGCACGATCCGTCCCCAGCCGTTCGCCCGCATCGACGCCACCGCCGCCTGGGACAGCAGGTAGTGCCCGAGCAGGTTGGTGGCCAGGGAGCGGCGCATCCGGTCCGCCGGGGCGGTCTCGAACATCTCGTCGGGGGCCGGGGGACCGGGGAAGGCGACCGCGTTGTTGACCAGTACGTCGATTCCGCCCAGTTCGGTCAGTGCCCGGTCGGCGCCGTGGCGCAGGCGCGCCTCGTCGCCGAGGTCGAGTCCGATCACGAGGGGCCGACCGCCGGCCTGTTCGACAAGTGTGGCCGTGTGTGCGGCGCCGGCCTCGTCGCGGTGGTAGCCGATCGCGACGGTGGCTCCCTCCTCGCCGAAGGCGACCGCGATGGCCCGACCGATGTTGCTCGAGGCGCCGGTGACCAGGACGCGCTTCTCCCGAAGACCGAGTTCCATCTTCCTCTCCTTTCGTTAGCCGGCTAAATAATTAGCTAGCCGGCTAACGAAGTCAAGTCGCCGGGGGTCGCTATAGGGTCGGCGCATGGCGCATGAGCGGGAGTTCCGGAACGTGCTCGCCCTGGTCTCCCGGGGATTGAAGGGCACCTCGGCGACCGGGCTGCGACGGCTCGGCCTGCACGTCGGGCAGAACTTCCTCCTTGAGGAGCTGTGCCGGCAGGACCGGCAGACGCCAGGCGAGCTGGCCCGCCGGATCGGGGTGGAGGTGCCGACTGTCACCCGGACGGCCCAGCGTATGGAGGGCGCCGGACTGGTCGTCCGGACGCCGGACGAGAGCGACCGTCGCGCGGTCCGGGTCGGGTTGACGGACCGGGGTCGGGCGCTCTGCGGTGAGCTGCCCGAGATGCTCGACGAGGTCGCCGGTCAGGCGCTCACCGGACTGTCCGGGACCGAACGGCGACAGCTGGTCGACCTGTTGCGGCGGGTTGCGGCGAACCTCGGCGCCGCCCCGTCGGACGACCCTCCCGGCCGCCGCTGATGACGGTGCCCACGGTCACCCGCTCCGGCGGCGGACGGCGCAACGGGTACCGGCGTCGCTCCGCCCGGGTACGCCGATGACCGAGCTCGACGACCTCGCCGCCCTGCTGGCCGGGCCGGTGCTGCCCGCCGCCCGGGGACTGCTCGGTGCCACCCTCGCGGCGAACGACGTCACCGTCCGGATCACCGAGGTCGAGGCGTACGCCGGCAGTGGCGGGGACCCGGCGTCGCACGCGCATCGGGGTCGTACTCCGCGCAACTCCGTGATGTTCGGTCCGGCCGGGTACGCGTACGCGTACTTCACCTACGGGATGCACTGGTGCGTCAACGTCGTCACCGGGCCGGACGGGGAGGCGTCGGCCGTACTGATCCGGGCCGGCGAGGTGGTGGAGGGGCTCGACGTGGCCCGGAGCCGTCGGGTGGCGGTACGCCGGGACGTGGACCTGGCCCGCGGACCCGCCCGGCTCTGCGCGGCCCTCGGCCTGGACGGCGCGGTCTACGGCCGCTACCTGCTCGGCGACGGGCCGGTACGACTCCGTCCGCCGGCCGGTCCGGTGCCGCCGTCGATGATCGCCACCGGTCCCCGGGTCGGCGTCACCGGCGCGCACGACCTGCCGTGGCGGTTCTGGATCGCCGGCGATCCGACGGTCAGTGACTACCGCCGCCACGTGCCCCGTCGGGCGCGGCCGGCCCGCCCCGCCTGACGGGATGGTCGACGGGGCGGTTACCCCCTACGATTGACTACGGTCAATCATCGGTCGTGTGCGCTCCGCAGTGGGTTCGCGCCGACCGGACGCCGATTTCGGGGGAGGCGGCCCATGCGGCAACCGACGGCTCGATACCAGAACTTCCTGATGGACAGCGACCGCTGGACGGGTTTCCCGTTCCGGGCCGGAGACATCGTGATCTCGACGCCGGGCAAGTGCGGTACGACGTGGACGCAGATGATCTGTGCCCTGTTGATCTTCCAGTCGACCGACTTTCCGCAGCTGCTCAGCGTCATGTCCCCCTGGCCCGACGTGTTCACCCGTAGGCGGGAGGAGATCCTGGCCGATCTGGAGGCGCAGGACCACCGCAGGTTCGTGAAGACCCACACACCGCTCGACGGACTCCCCTTCGACGAACGGGTCACCTACGTGACGGTCGGACGGGACCCTCGGGACGTCGCGATCTCCTTCGACAACCACATGGCCAACACCGACTTCGACAGTCTGATGAGTCTGCGTGCCACCGCGATCGGCGAGCCGCTCCCGGCCACCACGACCGGACAGGTTTCCGGCGACGCCGGGCCGACCATGTTGCCGCCCGGTGTTCCCCAGCCGGACCAGTCGCCCCACCAGCGGTTCTGGAGCTGGATGGAGGCCGAGGACGACTTCGTCGGACTGCCGACGATGCTGCACCATCTGGACACCTTCTGGCAGGCCCGACACCTGCCCAACGTTGTCCTGCTGCACTACGACGAGATGAAGGCGGACCTCGACGCGGTGATGCGTCGGCTCGCCGACCGGCTCGGCATCGAGGTGCCCGGTGACCGCTGGTCGGCCCTGGTCCGGGCGGCCGAGTTCACCGAGATGAAGCGCCGGGCGCAGGAACTCGCACCGGAGGCCGTCATCTGGCGGGACCCGGACCGCTTCTTCAACCGCGGTGTCAGCGGCCAGTGGCGGGACCTGCTCGACGACGACGACCTGCGGCGCTACCGGGAGCGGGTGTACGCCGTCGTCGAGCCCGAACTGGTGGCCTGGATCCACCAGGCGGCGCCCCTCGACCCACCGTGACACCGGGCCACCGTGAGCACGTCGCCGACGGGCGCGGCCCGGCGGGCGGGCGTCAGCGGGCGGGTGGACGTCAGCGGCGGGCGCAGATCTCGGTGTGGTGGGCACAGGCCGGATACCCGGCCGCGGTCAACACGTTCGCCTGGGCGTCGCCGGTCAGGTAGTCGACGAGGGCCGACGCCAACGAGGCCGCACCGGTCGACTGCTGCCGGCGGTAGACGTACTCCACCGTCCAGAAGGGATACCCGGCACCGAGGTCAGCGGGAGCGGTGTCCCGGCCGTCCAGCCGGACCGGCAGCACGGCGGGCAGCGCCTGCCGGGCGTCGGGGGCGTCGGCGTACCCGATCGCCCCCGCCACCTCGGCGACCCGGCGGAGCAGGCTGGCCGTGGTGCTCTCCTCGCAGAGGATGGTCGCCTCGCTGGCGTACGTCCGGTTCATGCAGTCCGACGAGGTCCGTTCCCCCTGGGACCGTGGTGTACGCCCGTCGCCGAGCACGTACCGCTCGAACGTGACCCGACTGCCCGACTGGCCACGACCGACGATCTTCACCGGGATCGGTGCCAGCCGCGGGTCGACGTCCCGCCAGGTCTTCTGCCGGCCGTCGAAGATCCGGCGGATCTGCGCGGTGCTCAGGGTGAGTGAGTCCGCGCCCGGACCGGTCACCGACGGGTGCACCACGATGCTGAACGGCACGATCGCCACCGCCCGCTCGACGAGCCCGGGGAAGGCGTTCGGGTCCGCCGCGCCGTCGGAGAGCGCGACCCGGCTCTGGTCGCCGTCGGGAAGGTCCCGCAGCTGTTCCAGCCCGTGCTGGCTGTTCGAGACCGACAGCCGGATCGTGGCGTCCTCGCAGTAGGCGGTGTAGGAACCGACCACCCGGCTGGCCGCGGTGCCGAAGGCGCTCGACCCGCCCACGTCCAGGGTGCCCTCGACACACCGGGGCGCGCCCGGCGGGGTGGGACGCAGCCCGGCGGAGTTGACCAGCCAGACCACGATCAGCGCCCCGGCGCAGAGCGACGCGGTCACCGTGGTCGCCACCCGCCAGTTCCGGACGTTGCGCTGCTGCTGCCGACGGGCGTCGACGATCTCGCCGCCCTTGAGCACGCCGCCGACCCGCACGACGTTCTCCTCGCTGTGTCCGGAGAGCAGGACCAGCAGCTTGAACCGGCTCGCCGAGTTGAGGTGCTCGGCCGGCAGCACCACCCGGTTCTCGTCGGCGGTGACCTTCGGCGCGACCACTCTGACCAGGTCGGGCGGATGCGCCTCGGTCACGTCGACGGTCTTCACCGTACGACGCCCGAACTCCAACTCGACCGGGAGCTGGTAGTCGTCGTTGGTGATGTCGGTCCGGCCCTCGTTGGTGATCCGGACAACCACCATGGACGGATCGGCGATCACCTCGTCCTGCCGGTCGTGCAGCCGGACCAGTTCGCCGGCGTCCGGCGGGTCGAGACCGAGCCGGGAGTTGAACAGGACGTTGTAGGAGAGGACCTTCCGGCCGGCCTGGCGGGCCCGGACCTCCTTCCAGACGCCCCACCCGGCGGAGAGCACCAGCCCGAGGAAGAGGGTCCAGACGCCGCCCTGGGCCAGCAGGATCTCCGCCACCACGTCGACGACACTGCCGAGCGATTTCGACATCGGTACCTCCCCCGAGGGTTGGCAGTGCACCAGGGGAAGCTGACCGTGGCACGCCGGTCGGGCATCGGCGACGACTCCGGTTGATGACGTACGGGTGAACTCGGTCGTCGCGGCGTCGACCCGGCCGATCCGTTTGGGCCTCCCGCGCCGTCGACGTCCACCCGGGCCGGTCCAGCGGCCTGAGCCACCCGGGCCGCTCCGAGCCGGCAGTGGTCCACAGGGGCCCGTCCATGCCGGTCGTGGTCCACGTGGGCCGGCCCGCGCCCCGGCGGTCAGCCGGAGACGCGGGCCGGTGGAGACGGACCTGGGCGCCGGTCGTTACGGGTAGTTCGTCAGGTACCGCTGCTGGTTCGCCAGGTTGGCCGGCTCGCCGGTGTTGTTGATGATCCGGTTGATGGTGCCGACGCCGCCCAGGGAGACGGTCACCATGTTGTGGAACCGGACCCCGGAATTGTTCGGTACCTCGAACGACCGTTCGTTCACCACCGCCGGGTTGACGTTGAAGTAGCAGTAGCTGCCCAGGCCCCACGCCTCGTGACTGGTCACCGAGTCGGCCACCTTGTAGGCGGCGTAGCCCCGGGTCGACCCGTTCATCCAGGCCGCCTGGTTCGGCGGGTCGTACGGCTTCTCGTTCTGGAAGAAGTACGTCCGTCCGCCGTTGCCGTTCCAGATCACCTCGTACTTCTGGTAGTGCTCGACGAAGAGGCCGTACATCGTGACGTTGTCGCCGTTGACCACCAGCCCGGTGTCGGCCGGGTTGACCGTCCAGCCGTACGTTCCGGGGTCGCCGTGGTCGGCCCGCCACAGCCACATGTGGTCGCCGATCACGTTGTCACTGTTGATCCGCAGGCTGGTGGTGGCCTTGCCGGCGACCGCGCCGCCGATCCGGAAGAAGACGTCGTGCAGCGAGGTGGGGTTGGCGGCGTGGTTCGCCGACGACCCGGCCGGGCCGACCTCCATCAGCACCGAGGAGTTCGTCGCACCGGCCTCGAACATCAGACCGGCGACCTTGACCCCGTCGACGTCCGCGACGGTCATCGCGGTGACCCCGTTCTGCGGCTCGATCGTCGCCAGGCCGAGGCCGAGGACCACCGTGTCGGGGCGGGTGACCCGGATGGTGTCGTTGAGCCGGTAGAGGCCGGGGGTGAAGAGCAGGTTCTTGCCCTGGGCCAGGGCGGCGTTGATGGTCGCCGCGGTGGCACCCGGGCGGACCACGTAGAACGTGCTCAGCGAGAGCGACGAACCGACCGGGGTCTTGTTGTACCAGCTGGTGCCGGTCGAGTTGGCGCGCAGGCCGGGGACGAAGACCCGGTACTCGCCGTTGCCGGCGACGTACAGGAAGGGCTTCTCCCGGACCACCGGGGTCTGCGGGATCACCGTGTGCGACGGGTTGGGGAAGTGCGGCGGCGGGGCGCCGGTCACGCCCTGGAACACCATGTTCCACACCGAACCGGTCCAGCTGCCGAACTCACTGTTGCGGGAGTACCACTGCTGCTGCGAGCCGGAGACGACCATTCCGTCGATCTTCGTATCGGCCATCAGGCCGCCGCTGGACCAGCCGTCGCCGCCGTTCCAGAGCTGGATCTGGTTGCCCGCGCCGCGCAGGTGCATCCGACGGTACGGCGCCGCCTGGGAGACCGCCCAGCGTTCGACGATCGTACCGGCCGGCAGGGTCACCGAGAGGTTCTCGGCGGACCGCCAGAAGTTCTGCGTGGCGTTGCCGCCCATCCAGAACGCCTCGACCCGGACGTGCCCGTTCAGGTTGACGTCGTCCGGGGACATGCCGAGCCCGGCGACCTGGGTGAAGAAGCCGAGGTTGACGTCGGCGGTGTAGGTGCCGGGCTTGAACAGCACGGCGTAGCGCCGGGGGGCGAACTGCGCCGTCTCCTGCTCGGTGAAGAGCGTGTTCAGCCGGCTCTGGATGGTCGACGTCGGGGTCGACGGGTCGAAGACGAAGGTGTTCGGGCCGAAGTTCGGGTTGAACGGGTCGGTCGGTTCGACCGTGCCCGGGTTGCCGCCGCCGCCGAACTCGCCGATGACCTGGAACTCCCAGAGCGAGTACCCGTAGCCGGTGGCCCGGGCGGTGCCGTACATCCGGACGTACCGGCCGGTGCCGGTGACGTTGAGGGTCTGGTTGCCACCGGTGGCGCTGGTGGTGCTGTAGACGTTGCTCCAGGTGGAGCCGTTCTCGGAGGTCTGGATCTGGAAGGCGGTGGCGTAGGCGGCTTCCCAGCGGAGCACCACCTGGCTGATCGCGGCGGTGGCGCCCAGGTCGACCTGGAGCCACTGTGGATCGCTGAACGCGCTGGACCACCGGGTGCCGTTGTTGCCGTCGACCGCCGCCGAGGCCGGAACGCCGGCGTTCTCGACGGACGAGGCGGTGGCCGGCCGACCCTGGGAGATGAGGGTGGGTGCGGCCTGCGCCGCCGGTGTCGGACCGGTGAACGGGGCTGCGGTCAGCAGGAGCGTAGCGGCCACGGCGAGCGCGAGGGGACGGCCGCGGCCACGGCGTCCGGACGGTGTCCGACTGGAAATACGATGAAAAATCATCACGGTACCTGTCCATGGGGGATCGTCCGACGTCGCCCGTCAGGTGCGGGAAGGAACGACGACGGTGGGGACGGTGTGGTGTGACGGAGCCGGACCGGTACGGCGAGGTACGTCGTGCGCCGGGCCGGCGTGGGACGGGTGGGGGACGGGGGAGAGGGGTTGGGGGTCGATGCCGGAGAGCGCTCTCCCGACGGGCAGAGTCTTGCGCCAGCGCTCCGCAGCCGTCAAGACATCAATCTATTACAACGTAATTTATCCTGATTGCCGGATTACGCGGATTCGTCGGGACGGACCGGTCCGGCAGCCCGCCGGGCCGCGCCGTCATCCGGCCTCCGGCCCGGCCCCGGCCCGGGCTCGCCGGCCGTTCCGGCCCACGTCAGCCCACGGAGGCCCGCCGCCGACGTCAGCCCACGACACCCTCGGCCGACGTCAGCCACGGACGCCCGGCCCACCTCAGCCCGCGGATTGACCCCGGGCCGACGTCAGCGGCGGATGCCGCCGGCCGCGAGCAGTTGGGCGACCGGCAGGGTGGCGGCGCCCAGCGCGACCGCGTCGACGCCGAGCTGGCCCAGCTCGATCTCGGCCTGCTCGTACGGCTGGCGCAACGCCTGGCCGGCCGCCGCCTCCCGGATCGCCGGGAGTAGTCGGGCGCCGAGCGCCACGCCGGCCCAACCCCCCAGCACCACCCGTTCCGGGTTGAACAGGTTGATCAGGTTCGCCACCCCGGCACCCAGGTAGCCGGCCGTCTCGGTCAGCACTCGACGGGCGGTCGCCGAGTCGTCCGCCGCCTCGATCAGGGCGTTGAGCCGGGTCTCCTCGTCGGCACCGGGAACGGCGCGGCCACGCCGGGCCTCCCGGTAACGGTCGAGGATGCCCTCCGCCCCGACGTACGCCTCCAGGCAGCCGCGCGCCCCGCACCGGCAGGTACGGCCGCCGTACACCAGGGTGGTGTGTCCCCACTCGCCGGCGCTGCTCGACGAGCCGCGGTACATCACCCCGTTGGTCACCACGGCGGCGCCGACGCCGGAGCCGACCAGGGCGAAGACGGCGTGCCGGCTGCCCCGGCCGGCACCGAACCACATCTCCGCCTGGCCCAGTGTCTTCGCGCCGTTGTCCACGTGGACCGGTAGGTCGATCTCGGCCCGGACCAGCCGTTCCAGCGGTACCCCGTGCCAGCCGAGGGTCTGCGCGTGCACCAGCGCCTCGCTGCCCTGCACCACCACGCCGGAGACGCCGATGCCGACGCCGAGGATGTCCGAGCGGGAGACGCCGGCCTGTTCGGTGACGGCGGCCAGCCCGGCCAGGATGTGCCGGACCACCGCCTCCGGTGCCGGCCCGGCCGAGTCGAGCGGGTAGTCCGCGCTGGCCAGCAGCTTCATCGCCAGGTCGAAGAGTTCCACCCGGACCCGGGTCTCCCCGACGTCGACCCCGGCCACCACGGCGAACCGGGGAGCCACCCGGAGCATCATGCTGGGCCGCCCGCCGTCGGACTCGACCGCGCCGGCCTCGACCACCAGGCCGGCCCCGATCAGGTCGCCGACCACGTTGCTGACCGCGGGCTGGCTCAGGCCGGTGCTGCGGGCCAGGTCCTGCCGGGTCAGGGGGCCCTCGAGGAACAACTTCGAGAGCAGGGCGGACCGGTTGCGCTGGCGCACGATCCGGTTCGTCGTCCGTTCCAGGTCCACCCACCACCTCGATAAACCCGGCTTGCCGGGAGTCACTGTACGGCCAGTCCTTGACGGCCGGCCCGCCACACACTTTAATAACGGCGTTAATTAAGGCTTGATGGAACCCCCGGCGGGAGCGCTACCACCCACCGGTGCAGATCGTGCCCCACCGCTCCCACCACCTCCCGGCCGTCCGAGGACCCGCCTCCGGCGAACCCGCCGACGGGCACCCGGACCGGCCGCCGACGCAGAAGGGCAGACCGTGTCGAAGAGACACCTCGCAATGGTCGCCGCGGCCCTGCTGACGACCGCCTCCCTCGCCGCCTGCGGTGACTCGGGCGGCTCGTCGGGCGAGGCCGCGAAGACGCTCACCTACTGGGCGAGCAACCAGGGCGCCAGCATCGAGTTCGACAAGCAGACGCTGCAGCCCGAGCTCGACAAGTTCGAGAAGCAGACCGGCATCAAGGTCAACCTTGAGGTGGTGCCATGGTCGGATCTGCTCAACCGACTGCTCGCCGCCGCCACCTCGGGCAAGGGCCCCGACGTGGTGAACATCGGCAACACCTGGTCGGCGTCGCTGCAGGCGACCGGCGCGCTCGTACCGTTCGACGACGCGACGCTGAGCGCCGTGGGGGGCAAGGACCGGTTCGTGCCGGCCGCGCTCGCCGCCGCGGGCGCCCCCGGCCAGCCGCCGGCCGCGGTGCCGCTGTACAGCCTCGCGTACGCGCTCTACTACAACAAGAAGATGTTCAACGACGCCGGCATCGCCAACCCGCCCGCCACCTGGGAGGAACTGGTCGAGACCGGCAAGAAGCTGACCAAGGACGGCCGGTGGGGTCTCGCCGTCGAGGCGGCCAACCCGTCGGAGAACGCCCACCACGCCTTCACCTTCGGCCAGCAGTGGGGCGGCGAGTGGTTCGACCAGGCCGGCAAGCCGACCTTCGACACCCCGCAGAACGTCGCGGCGGTGAAGCGGTACATCGACCTGATGGCGGTCGACAAGGTCGTCAACCCGAGCAACGCCGAGTACGCCCAGAACCAGTCGGTCGCGGACTTCGCCAACCGCAAGGCGGCGATGCTGCTCTGGCAGGCCGCCGGCAACAACTTCAAGGCCCAGGGGATGAGCCCCGACGAGTGGGGCGTCGCCCCGGTGCCGTTCCCGGCCGCCACCCCGCCCGGTGGCAAGCGGATCAACAGCATGGTCGCCGGCATCAACATCGCGGTCTTCAAGCACACCGAGAACAAGGACGGTGCGCTGCAGTTCGTGAAGTTCATGACCAGTGACGAGGAGCAGACCATCCTCAACAAGACCTACGGCTCGCTGCCGTCGGTCAAGACCGCGGGCGCCGACCCGGCGTTCCAGGCCCCGGAGCAGAAGGTGCTGCAGGAGGTGCTCAACACCACCGCCGCACCGCTGCCGCAGGTGCCCGACGAGAGCGAGTTCGAGACGCTGGTCGGCACCGCGATGAAGGAACTCTTCGCCGACGTCGCGAGCGGCAAGTCCGTCACCGACGCGCAGATCAAGGAAAAGCTCAGCGTGGCGCAGCAGAAGATGGGCAGCTGAGCGGCAACACCTGAAGCGGTCCGGCCCCCCCCCCCCGGCGGCGCCCGGCCCCCCCGCCCAACCTGGCCCGGGGGGGGGGCCCCC
>NZ_JAZGQK010000022.1:0-11706 GCF_036422035.1 Plantactinospora sonchi | reverse complement strand
ACCTGAAGCGGTCCGGCACCGACCGCCGGTCGGCGCCGGACCGCGACGCCAACGGTGACCGTGGAGGGGCACGCGCGCCACCCTCCACGGTCCACCTTCGAAAGGATCCGATGGCCACCACCACCGCACCCGGCCCGGTCCGGCCCACCGGGCCGCCGGCCGCCGCCGGCGGGACCGCCCAACCGAAGCGCCGCCGGCCCAGGCGCTCGCGCCTGCCGTACCTGCTGCTCGTCCCGGCACTCGTGCTCGAACTCGGCATCCACGTCGTACCGATGCTCGTCGGGGTCTGGATGAGCCTGCTCGAGCTCACCCGCTTCCACATCCGGGACTGGTCCACCGCCCCGTTCGTCGGACTGGCCAACTACCAGGTCACCTTCGACTTCGACTCGGCCACCGGCAAGGACCTGGTGCACTCGTTCTGGGTCACCATCCTCTACACCGTCGTCTCGGTCGGCATCTCCTGCCTGCTCGGCCTCGCCGCCGCGGTGTTCCTGCAACGGCCGTTCCGGGGGCGGGCCCTGCTGCGGACCCTCTTCCTCACCCCGTACGCGCTGCCGGTCTACACCGCGGTGATCACCTGGAGCTTCATGTTCCAGCGGGACACCGGACTGGTGAACCACGTACTGGGTCAGGCCAATCTGGTCGACCCCAACGACGCGCCGTTCTGGCTGATCGGCGGCAACAGCTTCTGGTCCCTGCTGCTCGTCTCCGTCTGGCGCTCCTGGCCGTTCGCCTTCCTCTGCCTGATGGCCGGACTGCAGAACGTCCCCAACGAGCTCTACGAGGCGGCGGCCATCGACGGCGCCGGGTTCTGGCGGCGACTGCGCAGCGTCACGCTGCCCCTGCTCCGCCCGGTCAACCAGGTGCTGGTACTGGTCCTCTTCCTCTGGACCTTCAACGACTTCAACACCCCGTACGTCCTCTTCGGCGGCGCCGCGCCCCGGGAGGCCGACCTGATCTCGATCCACATCTACCAGAACTCCTTCGTCACCTGGAACTTCGGTCTCGGGTCGGCGATGTCCGTGGCACTGCTGCTCTTCCTGCTCGTCGTCACCGCGCTGTACCTGATCGTCACGAACCGCAGGAGGGACCATGCGTGAGACCACCGCGGAACGCTGGGCCCGCCGCATCGTGCTCAGCCTGCTGACCCTGTTCGTCGTCACCCCGCTGTACGTCATGGTCAGCTCGGCCCTGAAGCCGTTGCGCGACGTGCAGGGCGCCTTCACCTGGATTCCCAGCCGACCCACGATCCAGCCGTTCCTCGACATGTGGCGGACCGTCCCGCTCGGCCGGTACATGCTCAACAGCCTGATGGTCGCCAGCATCGCGGCGATCGTCTCGGTGGTGGTGGCGATCTTCGCCGCCTTCGCGGTCAGCCGCTACCGCTTCCGGGGTCGGCAACTGTTCTCGGTCACCGTGTTGTCGACGCAGATGTTCCCCGGCATCCTCTTCCTTCTGCCGCTCTTCCTCATCTACGTCAACCTCGGCAACGTCACCGGGATCGAGCTGTACGCGACCCGGCTCGGGCTGATCATCACGTACCTGACCTTCTCGTTGCCGTTCTCGATCTGGATGCTGGTCGGCTACTTCGACTCGATCCCGCGCGGCCTCGACGAGGCGGCCCAGGTCGACGGCGCCGGGCCGATGCGGACCCTGTTCCGGGTCATCCTCCCGACGGCGGTGCCGGGCATCGTCGCGGTCACCGTGTACGCCTTCATGACCGCCTGGGGCGAGGTGCTCTTCGCCTCGGTGATGACCGACGAGAACAGCCGCACCCTCGCGGTCGGCCTGCAGGGGTACGCCACCCAGTACAACGTCTTCTGGAACCAGGCGATGGCCGCCTCGGTCGTGGTCAGCATTCCGGTGGTCGTCGGCTTCCTGGCCCTGCAGCGCTACTTCGTCGCCGGCCTGACCGCCGGAGCGGTGAAGTAGCCACCGGCCGGTGAAGCCGACCACCCCCGGTCCGCCGGGGGCCACGCCACCGTCGACGGAGCCACGCGCCCCGCCCGGTGGTCACCGGCGTGGCCACCCGCCCGCCCCGTCCGTCGTGCCACCGCCCGGCAGGGCCTGGCGATCGAAGCGTCAGCAAGAACCAAGAGGAGAGTCGACCAGTGTCGGACCTGTCCAAGTTGCCACCCCACTTCACCTGGGGCGTCGCCACCGCGGCGTACCAGATCGAGGGTGCCGCCGCCGAGGACGGCCGTAAGCCGTCCATCTGGGACACCTTCAGCCGGGTGCCCGGCGCCGTCGACAACGGCGACACCGGCGACGTGGCCTGCGACCACTACCACCGCTGGCCCGAGGACGTGGAACTGATGCGTCGCCTCGGCGTCGACGCGTACCGCTTCTCGGTGGCCTGGCCGAGGGTCGTCCCGGACGGGACCGGCCAGGTCAACCCGGCCGGACTGGCCTTCTACGACCGGCTGGTCGACGCGCTGCTGGCCGCCGAGATCCGGCCGCTGGTCACGCTCTACCACTGGGACCTGCCGCAGGCGCTGCAGGACCGGGGCGGCTGGCCGGAGCGCGCCACCGCGGAGGCGTTCGCCGAGTATGCGGGGCTGGTCGCCAGCCGGCTGGGGGACCGGGTCAGCGACTGGGTGACGGTGAACGAACCGCTCTGCGTCTCCTGGATCGGCCACCTGGAGGGCAAAATGGCCCCCGGTGACCGGGACCTGACCCGGGCGATCGCCACCTCGCACCACGTACTGCTGGGGCATGGTCTCGCCACCGCCGCGATCCGGGCGTCGTCCCCGCGTCCGGCCTCGGTTGGCATCGTGCTGAACCCGAGCCCCTGCGAGCCGGCCAGCGACCGGCCGGAGGACGTGGCGGCGGCGGTCCGGGCCGACGGCCACGTCAACCGCTGGTGGCTCGACCCGCTGTACGGCCGGGGCTACCCGGCCGACATGATCGAGACCTACGGTGTCGAGCCGCCGGTCCGCCCGGGTGACCTGGAGTGCATCGCCACGCCCACCGACTTCCTCGGCCTGAACTACTACTTCCGCCAGGTCATCGTGGACGACCCGGAGGGACCGGTCCCGTTCGCCCGGCAGATCCCGGTGCCGGGCGCGGTGCACACCGCGATGGACTGGGAGGTCCACCCGGCCGGTCTGGAGGAGCTGCTGGTCTCGGTCCACGAGAAGTACGCCCCGAACCGGATCATGGTGACCGAGAGCGGCTCGGCCTGGCACGACGAACTGACCCCGGAGGGGACCGTCGAGGACAAGGAGCGGACCGCGCACCTGGAGCAGCACCTCGAGGCCTGCGCGGCGGCCGCCGCCCGGGGCGTGCCGATCGACGGCTACTTCGTCTGGTCGCTGCTGGACAACTTCGAGTGGGCGTACGGCTACGACAAGCGGTTCGGCCTGGTGCACGTCGACTACCCGACACAGCGACGGACCATGAAGGCGAGTGGACTGCGGTACGCCGAGCTGATCCGTGAGCACCAGCGGCTCGTCGGGACGCCGGAGTCCTCCGCCCCGGCGGTCTGACCATCGTCCACCGCGGCCGGGCCCGCCGACCCGGCCGCGGTGGACCCGCCGACCCCCGCCGGCCGGTGACGTGCCGGCCGGCGCGGGATCGGCTCACTCCCTTGTGGCCCGGGCCGCCAGTGGTTCGGGCCCGGCACCGGGCGCCGGCTCGGTTCCTCCGCTCCGGCCGGCCGACCGGCCCCGACGTCCGGTGCTCCAGACGAGCAGCCCGGCGGTGAGTGCCGCGGCCGCGCAGAGCGGCCAGAGCAGGCCGGGCGCGACCGTGTAGACCAGGGCGCCGACCGGTGGGGCGAGGATCGTGCCGCTGGTCGCCGCCCCCGTGTAGAGGCCCTGGTACTGGCCGACCAGTGCGGGCGGCGAGGCGTCGAGCACGTGTGCCGTCGCCGTTGTCTTGTAGAGGATCTCACCGCAGGTGAGCACCACCATCGCGGTGACCGCCAGCCAGGCCGCCGTACCGAGCGAGAAGAGCCCGAAACCGAGCCCGACGAGGGCGTACCCGGCGCCGATGATGCCCAGCGCGGAGTGCCGGCGCAGCACCGCCGTCACCGGGATCTCCAGGCAGAGGATCATCGCGGAGCCGAGGGCGATGAGCCCGGCGTAGAGCCCGACCGGTTGTCCGTGGTCACGGAGGTGGACCGGCAGGGTCGAGTAGAGCTGCCGGTAGACGACATCCACCACCACGACCGCCGGTAGCAGGGCCAGCAGCCCCCGGTCGGCGCGGACCGCGCGCCACAGGTCCCGGATCCCGGTGCCGCCGGCGGCCCTCGGCGGCGGGTCGGCCGGCAACAGCCGCGCGGTCACCGCGCGGACCAGCAGGGTCAGCACCCCGTCGATGACGAAGAGCCAGGTGAAGCTGTACGTCACCAGCAGCGCACCGGCCGGCGGTCCGATGACACAACCGGCGTTGAAGGCGGCCCGGGTGACCGCCACCGAACGGCGTCGCTCCCCGGGCGGTACGGCGAGCGCGACCAGTGCCCCCTGGGCCACGCCGGAGGCGGCAGCGGCGTAGCCGACCAGCGGCATGACCAGCGCCAGGCCGGCAACCGGCAGCCAGGGAACGGCGAGCGTACCGACACCGGCGACCGCCGAGGCGACCAGCAGGGTACGTCTGTGCCCGAACCGGTCCCCGAACCAGCCGCCGGTGAAGTTGCCGGCCAGCATCCCGGCTCCCAGCGCGCCGCTGATCAGACCCGCCGGCCCGATCGGCAGGCCGCGCGGGCCGGTCAGGTAGAGGAAGAGGTAGAAGGCGACGAAGGAACCGGCGGCGTTGACGAACCGGCCGGCGGCGAGGGTCCACACCACTCGGGGGATGTCCCGCATGCCACTCCTGTCGTCCCGTTCCGTCCGTGCGCCCGGTGCCTGGTCAGGAGCTTAGGTCAGTGAGTCTCATATTGGAACTGAGTAGGTGGTGTCTCATCCGGCCGTCCCGACGGGCGCCCTGGACCGCTCCCCGGCCGGACGAGGTACGACCGAGCGGGACCTGCCCCAGCCGACGCGGGTACGGTGTGCGGAGCCCATTGAAGGGCGACCACGTCCCGCCTGCTCGCACCACGTACCGAGGAGTCCAAGATCAGATGAGTGATCGGGTCCACACCCCCGAGCCGGGGTCCAAGAGCCAGCCGCGGCCGACCAAACAGGAGCGGAAGGCAGCAGCCGAGGCGGCCGCTGTCCGCACCGCCGAGAACCGGGCGCGCCGGCAGCGCTGGGTCGGGGCCGTCGCCGGGGTCGTACTGGTCGGGTTGGGGTTCGCCGCGCTCATCGTGCTCCGGGACGATCCGGACGACCGGTCCGAGAACACCGCCGCGTCGGCGGCGAGCCAGCCGGCCAGTGCCGCCCCGACCGCCGCTCCCACCCCGACGCCGGCCGGTCCCACCGCGACACCGCCCGGTTCCACGCCGTCGGCCGGGGAACCCGAGCTGGACCTCGACCCCCGGCTGGGGCAGCCGCCGACCGTCGAGGCCGGTGAGGGCGAACTCAGCGAACTCGGCGTCACCACCCTGATCAAGGGCACCGGGCCGGAGGTGCGGCGCGGCCAGACGATCCTGGCGAACTACGTCGGTGTCTTCTACGGCAACGGTGAGGAGTTCGACTCCTCCTGGCGTCAGGGCCAGCCCGCGCAGTTCGAGGTCGGTGTCGGCAAGGTCATTCCGGGCTGGGACCAGGGACTGGTGGGCGTCCCGATCGGCAGCCGGGTCCGCCTCGACATCCCGGTCGATCTCGCGTACGGGCCGAACCCGCCGCAGGGCTATCCGCAGGGGCCGCTGCGTTTCGTGGTGGACGTCCTGGCCGCCCGGTAACCGACCACGACGCCGGAAGGGGCCGGGGGGGCCGGGGCCGGGCGGGGCGGGCCCCCCGGGCCCCCCCCCCCCGCGGGGGGGGGGCCCGCCCCGGGGGGGGGGGGGCCCCCCGGCCCTTCCGTCTCTGGCCGGCCCGTGCGGTCCCGTTCCCGGGCGGTACGCCCGGAACCGGCTGTCACGCTCCGACGGTTGCCTTCGGGCGTTCCTCGGCGAGGCTCTCGACCGCCTCCGTGGTCTCGCTGTCCCGGTGTGCGCGGTACTGCTTCACCGAGTACGCCAGGGCGAGACCCCAGACCAGGTAGAGCGCGGCGTAGACGGTGTACCGGACGCCGTCCGAGGCGTCGATCCAGTCGCTGCGCAGCAGGGTCCGGGCGTTGGTGATGATGATGAGGCCACCGACGGCCGAGCCGAGGATCCGTGGCGGGATGTGCCGGACCAGCCAGGCCGCGATCGGCGCGGCGACCACACCGCCGACGAGCAGCACCGCCACCCAGGCGAAGTTGACGTTCTCGCTGCCCAGCCCGACCAGGAAACCGATGCTGGCGGCCACCGCCACCAGGAACTCGCTGGTGTCGATGGAGCCGATCACCTTGCGGGGTGCCAGCCGCCCGCTGGCCAGGATCGCCGGGGTGCCGACCGGCCCCCAGCCGCCGCCACCGGTGGAGTCCACAAAGCCGGCGATCAGTCCGAGCGGGGCGAGGAACCGCTTGCGCAGCGGCAGGCCGAGGCGGTCCCGGCGGATGCCGAAGGCGGTGAACCGGACCAGGATGTAGACGCCGAGGGCGAGCAGTAGCAGCGCCATCACCGGCGCGGCCACCTCGGTGGAGAGGCTGGACAGGAAGGTCGCCCCGGCGAAGGCACCGATCGCGCCCGGTACGCCGATCTTGGCGACCACCTTCCAGTCGACGTTGCCGAACCGCCAGTGTGCGGCTCCGGAGGCGAGCGTGGTGCCGATCTCGGCGAGGTGGACGGTGGCCGAGGCGGCGGCCGGGTTGGTGCCGATGGCCAGCAGAAGTGTGGTGGAGGTGACGCCGTAGGCCATGCCGAGGCTGCCGTCCACGAGTTGAGCACCGAGTCCGACGAGGGCGAGAAGCAGAAGTTTGCGCACGGGCGTTCCTTCCCGTCAGTGATCGAGGAGGGTCCGGCTGACGGCCGGCGTGAGCTGCCGGCAGGGTGCCGACGGGGCAGGTGAGGCATCCGAAAGGGACCGGATGGGACGGGCGGCGGCGCTGCGGTGCAACCGATTCCCCATCTAACCCATAGGGATTGTTTACCGGGTTGTCGTGGTAGTCAAGCCCGTGACTGTCCGTGTTTTCGCCGGCCCGGGCAGCGGAGGCCCGGACAGCCGGCGTGGGCTCACCCGGCCGCCCTCCGGCACCGGTGAACCACGACAGGGTTCCGGCCACGGTGCGCGGTCGCCACCAGCGGGGTGTTCGCCAGGGCGACCGCGGTGCAGTCGGTTGGGACACCGATCGGCATCCAGGGGGAAGGCCAGACCAGCTGTTCCTCGGCGGCGTCCCGCGCGGCGGCGTACTCGGTGACACCCACCGACCGGGCTCCGAGCGCCCGGTCGGCCGTTCGTCAGCTCGCCGGTGCGCCGTCCAGGTGCAGCAGGACAAGTTCCCCCGGACGCAGTGGCGGCGCCTGCAGCCCGGCGCTGTCGAGCGCCCGGCCGGACAGCCGGGCGCCGGTGCCGGTGAACCAGGCCGGTGTGGCGGCCAGGGACGCGCCGGTGGACTCCGGCGCCAGCGGGCGGATCCGGTACCGACGTTCCGGGTCCAGACCGGGCAGCCGTACCGGGCCGGGGGTGGCGGTCGTACCGGTGGTTATCCCGACCAGCGCCATGATCGCCTCTGACCGGTCCGGGGCGACCACGCCGTGCACCCACAACGCCGGGTCAGGATGGTCGACCCGGACCACAGTGCCGCCGTGGACCAGGTCCCGGTGCCGCTTGTACAGCGCCACCCAGTCGGCCAGTTCCCGTTCCTCCTCGGCGGAGACCACCGAGATGTCCCACTCGACCCCGAAGCTGCCGAACAGCGCGGTGCCGGCCCGGAAGGCGAGGCTGTGCGTCCGGCCGGTGTGGTGTGAACGCGGCTTCCCGACGTGGGAGCCGATCAGCTCGGGCGGCAGCAGCAGTTGGGTCCAACGCTGGATCGACTGCCGCTCCAGCGGGTCCAGGCAGTCACTGCCCCAGATCCGGTCGGTCCGGGCCAGGATCCCGAGGTCGACGCGGCCGCCACCGGACGCGCACGACTCGATCTGCAGCCCCGGGTGCCGGTCCCGCAACGTGTCCAGCAGCCGGTAGACCGCCCGGGTCTGCGCGTGCACGCCCGGCCGCCCGGTCGGCGGGTGCCCGGCGTCGAGCAGGTCCCGGTTGTGGTCCCACTTCAGGTACGCGACGTCGTACTCCCGGACCAGGGTGTCGAGCCGGTCGAGGAGGTACCCGTAGGCGCCCGGGTTGGCCAGGTCGAGGACCTGCTGCCAGCGTTGCGCCTCGGGCATCCGGCCGCCGGTGGCGAGGATCCAGTCCGGATGCGCCCGGGCCAGCTCCGAATCCGGGTTGATCATCTCCGGCTCGACCCAGAGCCCGAACTCCAGGCCGAGTCCGCGTACGTGCGAGACCAGGGGATGCAGGCCGTCCGGCCAGACGTCCGGGTCGACGTACCAGTCGCCGAGCCCGGCCCGGTCGTCCCGGCGCCCCCGGAACCAGCCGTCGTCGAGCACGAACCGCTCCGCGCCGATCCGCGCGGCGGCGTCGGCGAGCGCGGTGAGCCGCTCCAGACGGTGGTCGAAGTAGACCGCTTCCCAGGTGTTCACCACGACCGGACGGGTACGGCGTCGCGGGCTGACCTCCCGGCGCAGATGCTCGTGGAAACGTCCGGACATCTCGTCGAGGCCGGCGCCGTAGGAGCCGTAGATCCACGGGGTTCGGTACGCGGTGCCCGCCGCGAGTTCCAGTTCGCCGGGGAGCAGCAGCTCGCCGCCGCCCAGCAGCGTCTCGCCCTCCGGTGTGC
Organism: Plantactinospora sonchi; assembly: GCF_036422035.1. Classification (NCBI taxonomy): domain Bacteria; kingdom Bacillati; phylum Actinomycetota; class Actinomycetes; order Micromonosporales; family Micromonosporaceae; genus Plantactinospora; species Plantactinospora sonchi. Next base: position 2,904 of record NZ_JAZGQK010000022.1, on the reverse strand, counting down.
GCTCGGCGTGGATCCGGTGGTTACCGCTCCAGCCGACGTGCAGCCCCCACACCTCCCCGGACCGGAAGCCGAACCCGGAGGTACCCGCGACCAGCAGCAGGGTGGCGTCCAGGCCGGGCTTGCCGCGCCGGCTCTCCCGCAGCCAGGTGCCGACCGTGAACGGGTGGCGCTGGGGCACCCGCTCACGGCACCACCGACCGGTGAGGTCGAGCAGCTCGTCCGCCCGGGGCGGCACCGGTAGCCCGACCGTCAGCCCGTCGAGCTGGTACGGGTCGGACGCCAGGTTGCGTATCTCGGCGCGGAGTCGGACCAGCCCGCCCCGGTCGAGGTCGATCTCGATGGTCAACTCCAGTGCGGCGGCCTCGTCCCGGCCGGTCACCGAGACACCGCTGGTGACTCCGGCGGGCTCCTCGACCGTCCGCAGCCCGGTCCGGTCGAACCGGGGGGACCAGTCGCAGCCGGCCCGGTGCCCGGAAAGACCGGGCAGACCGAACCAGGCGTGCGTGTGCTCCGGCACGAGGCCCACCGGCCGCCCGTCCGGCGCGCCTCGTCGTACCGGTCGGCGCAGCGCGGTGGCCAGGTCGGTCAGTTCCGGCCCGGTCAGCGGGCCGAGATCGGCGCCCCAGTGGAGCACCACCGGCAGGCCGTCGTCCACGCATGCCAGGAGCAGGCTGACCCCGGCCCGGCGCAGGTGGACGAACTCACCGACGTCACCGTCTCTCGAGCTGGCACCGGGATCACCCGCCGGCTCGAAGCGGCGGGTCTGGCTGGGAACCGTCACGGCGTACCTCCGGCCACGAGAAGATCTGTCACCACCCGGCCCAGGTAGCCTGCCTCCGGCGTCCGGCCCCGTCAACGCCGGCGCCAGGGACCGTTCCGGCAGGTCCGTCGGACGTCCGCCGCTCGTCCAAGGCCGTGGGCCCGGCCGGGCGCCGGATGACCCGGACGGTAAACCGGGTACGGCCGGACCGCCGGGATGGTGGAGAATCTGCACCGTGACGGATAGCAGCCTCTTTCCCGCCACCTCCGCCGGCCTGGTCGCCGTTCTCGACGACCTGCGGTGGCGTGGCCTGATGTTCGACTCGACCGGTCCCGACGAGCTGCGGGAGCACTTCGCCGCCGGTCCGGTGACGTTCTACGTCGGCTTCGACCCCACCGCGCCCAGCCTGCACATCGGCAATCTGCTGCAGATTCTGACCGCCCGACGACTGCAACTGGCCGGTCACCGTCCGCTGCTGCTGGTCGGTGGGGCCACCGGGTTGATCGGCGACCCGAACGAGCGGGGTGAGCGGACGCTGAACAGCCCGGAGGTGGTCGCGAGCTGGGTGGAGCGGATCCGGAACCAGCTCGCGCCGTTCGTCTCCTACGAGGGGGAGAACGCGGCACAACCGGTCAACAACCTGGACTGGACCGGGGCGATGTCGGTGGCCGAGTTCCTCCGCGACGTGGGCAAGCACTTCCCGGTCAACCGGATGCTGGCCCGGGAGGTGGTCAAGGCCCGGTTGGAGACGGGGATCAGCTACACCGAGTTCAGCTACCAGCTGCTCCAGGCCAACGACTTCTACGAGCTGCACCAGCGGTACGGCTGCACCCTGCAGTTCGGCGGCTCCGACCAGTGGGGGAACATCACCGCCGGGGTCGACTACGTGCGTCGCCGTGGCGCGGGACCGGTGCACGCCTTCGTCACGCCGCTGGTCACCAAGGCGGACGGGACCAAGTTCGGTAAGACCGAGGGTGGCGCGATCTGGCTGGACGCGACCATGACCACCCCGTACGCCTTCTACCAGTTCTGGGTGAACACCGACGACCGGGACGTCAGCCAGCTGCTGCGCTACTTCAGTTTCCGGGACCACGAGGAAATCGAGGAACTGGAGAAGGCGACGGCGGAGCGGCCGGCGGCCAGGGCTGCGCAGCGTGCCCTGGCCGAGGAGTTGACCACCCTGGTCCACGGCGCCGAGGAGGCGAGGCAGGCGGTGGCCGCGAGTCAGGCGTTGTTCGGTCGGGGGTCGCTCGACGAACTGGGGTCGGAGACGCTGCGTGCCGCGCTCGCCGAAGCGGGACTCGTCCGACTGGAATCCCTGCCACCGGCGGCGTTGTTGTTCCGAGAGGCGGGCCTGGTCGGCAGCCTCAACGAGGCACGTCGGGCGATCGCCGAGGGCGGCGCGTACGTCAACAACGAGCGGATCACCGATCCGGAGGCCGTGATCGCCCCGGAGACGTTGCTGCACGGCCGGTTCCTGGTGTTGCGGCGCGGGAAGCGTACGTTCGCCGGGGTGGAACTGGCCGCCGGTCGATGATGTGACGGGGAATGCCCCCGGCGGATTTGACGTTGCATCGTTCGACCGCGTAATTTTCTCTCTGCCCGCGGGGAACGGACGAAGAGCGCGAAACGCGCGAAGCGGCCGGAACCGCAGGTGAGGTGACCGGGTAGGTCGACGGGCTGACGCTCGTGGACAGACCTGGCGGGCGGGGTGACCCGGATCGCCTGGACGGCGATTTGGTGTTGCGGACCTGACCGAGTAGAGTGAACGGTCGGCAGTGAGCCGGGCGAGCGCGTGGGTAACTCCGCGAGCGGCCGGACTGCCGGAATCCTGGATCAACGGCTCGCTCGTCGAGTTGCGCCTTGATCAAGGAATGGTTGATCGAATGAGTGGGTGTCGGACCGGTGGAAATCGGTTTGACGAAGCGAAAACGGTCGGCTAACGTACAACGAGCGCCGGACGGAAACGCGAGGCGGAAGTAAGAGCCCCGAGTGGTTGGTCTTAGGATCTGCTGGTCGGTGTGTGTTTGTTCTTTGAGAACTCAACAGGGTGCTTGATAAGCCAGTGCCAAATGTTTGTTTGTTTGGCAGCAAGTGTTTAATTTGTTGCTGGGTTGATTTTCCAAGTTTTTGTTGGAGAGTTT